>JBNGDW010000056.1:0-11207 GCA_049975325.1 Cloacimonadia bacterium
ATTTCTCTGTAGCAGTACCATAGATATTGCGCTGGATGAGAATACAGTGCCAAGCGAGCATAGTTATGTATTATCAGGTGGTGCCTGGGCGACATGGCAAGCTACTGCAGCCTCAGCCGGCTTACCAGATGGTGAATTTGGAGTTCGCTGTACTACCACCCACCCAGAAGTAGACCTACCAAATGAGTATAATGTTTATCATTCTCTTACAAGTGGTGATTATACGGAACCGATAGCAACTGTAACAGATACATTCTATACGCACTCAGAGCCTGCCGGTGGCGCTGATAATTTCTATGTTGTCTCAGCAGTATATGATGCGGGTGAAAGCGATTTTTCCAATGAAGTGGCGGTATTTGCCGAAAATCCCAATTATGTGGAGTATGTATATGATGATGGCACTGCAGAATCTGGCTACCATGCAGGATATCCTCAGTCCTATCTTGCGGTGCGAGTAACACCTGAGCAATATCCAGTTGCCATACGAAGGCTTAAATATTATATAACCGATGTAACCCAGCAAGCTGTTCTGCAGATATGGGATGATGACGGTGAAGACGGCCTTCCTGGAACACAACTTCTTACTCCTCCTTTAGTTCTATCTACAGCAAACCAGATAGAAAATACTTGGAACACAGTTAGTTTGGATAGCACTGTGTATGACATTGAGATTTCAGATGGAGATTTCTATATAGGATGGTTTGAGGGAAATAATGCATCCCTTATAGGTGTAGATTCGGATGGGGTTTCTTATGATAGAAGTTATCAATACACAGATGGAGAATGGTATGATTATAATGATGGAATACCACAAAACTTCATGATGCGCGTGGTTGTTGAGCCGGTCTTTGGCATTGGAAGCGAACCAGAAACAGATTTTGTCCTCATGCACTATCCCAATCCAGTTCGCTCTACGACTACTTTCCATTGCAATATCAAAGGAATTCACAATCAGGAAGTAGAAATTGAGATATATAATATCCTTGGGCAATTAGTTGATACTGTGAAAGGGAAAAATGGCGAGGATATTGTTTGGACGAATGAGAATCTGGCAAATGGAATCTATTTCTACAAGGTAAAATCAGATGAAGTCACGCAGATAAAGAAAATGGTTATATTAAGGTAACTGATTAGTATTCAAGAAAATTGATAAAAAGGCTCCGGTTTTCAATAGATCGGAGCCTTTTTTATGGGATTATTTAAGAGCTTATTGTGTGGAGATGACTTTATAGATATTCTGGATCAATTTTGTTGGTGTGATTGCGGGCTCTCCAATATTTGGGGCAAGTATATCTGCAACCTTTCCATGGATATAGGCGCCGACCCCAGCTGCTCTATAGGGGGAAAATCCCTGGCCGAGTAAACTAACGATAATGCCGGTGAGTACATCTCCACTTCCTCCTGTGCTCATACCTGGATTCCCAGTGAGATTAAATGTTATACGGTTACCATCAGTGATAATAGAAGTACTCCCTTTCAAAAGCAAGGTGAGTTTATAGGTTTTTGCAAATTCACACGCGTGCACAAGCTCGTTCTGAAGAATATGCTGTGCAGGTGTGCCAGTTAAGCGTTCAAATTCTTTAATGTGCGGTGTGAAGATATATGGTTTACCAAGTAATTTTCTGAGTTCTTGCTGAAAGCCCTCAAATGCGTTTATACCATCAGCGTCTATTACAGCAGGTTTTGTATTTTCTATAAGAAATTTTCTGGTAAATTTCGCAGTTTCCTTGTTTCTTGAAAGCCCAGGCCCAATAGCAACTGCATCGTATTCTTCTGCAAATTTCAGTATCTCATCCAATGCATGCCTTGAGATGGTACCCTCTGGAGTTTCTGCAACCCCTTTTGTTATCACCTCTGTAAGAACAGTTTCAAAGATTGTAGAAAGGCTTTTTGGATGAAGGAGTGTTATAAAACCTGCTCCTGTTTCTAATGCTGCTTTGCTTGCCATTATTCCTGCTCCAGTAAGTCCAGGCGAGCCAGCAATGATAGCTACTTTGCCAAAATTACCTTTATGTGAATTGCGAGGACGCGGTAAGAAAAAGGATTTAATATCAGAAATTATTTCTGCCCTTGGTGGATATTTTTTATATATTAATGGAGGGATTCCGATATCCACCACAAAAATTTCTCCTGTTAAATCCCGTCCCGGATAAAGTAGATGACCGTATTTTGTATCTGCCATAGTAATGGTATAATCAGCTTTGACAGCTACATTTGCCACTTTTCCATTCTCCGCATTAACTCCAGAGGCTATATCAATTGCTACAATTGTATTTGACTTTTGATTAATGCATTCAATAAGATCTTTTCTATAGCCCTCTATTTTTCCTTTTAAGCCTATTCCAAAGAGTGCATCAACGGTAATATCAAATGAAGGGAGAATATTTTCTATATTTTGAATATCGCTGGTTTCCTTTATAAAATCTGTCCTACATGAGAGCTTTTGTAGAATTGTGAAGTTCTTTTTTGCTAAGGAGGAGAATTTTTGTTCATCACCAACAATATAGCAATGGACATCATATCCAAGATTAAACAGCCATCTTGCCAGTACCATACCATCTCCGCCATTGTTGCCGGTTCCGCAAAATATAGCAATCTTATCATCCGCTTCCAATAGTTCCATTGCCATAATTTCAGCGGATTTTCTTCCTGCGTGTTCCATCAGGATAAGATCGTCAATGCCCATTTCTTCGTATGTAATACGGTCAAATCTTTTCATTTCATCTGGACTTAAGACAAACTGAATTTGGTCGGTACCCATAGTTTTCCTTTCACTTTGACAATCTTTTAATTTTAACTTGGGGTAGCTTTATTTCGATAGTAGTGCCTTGCTCAGGCGCGCTTTCTACGATATATATTTTTCCGTTATGGAACTCTTCTATTATGCGCTTTGCCAGACTTAAACCAAGTCCCCATCCGCGTGGCTTTGTTGTAACTCCAGTATTAAATACACGATTCTGTAATTTTTTGGGAATGCCTACGCCTTCATCTTTTATTTGTATATATAGGTTTTGTTTCTTTTCAAAGGCGATAATGAATATATTGCCTGACTTTCCTCTCATTGAATCTATCGAATTTTTAATTAGATTTTCCAATGCCCATTTTAATAGCTCTGGATCAAAGTAAAACAGATCGTTTTCTGTTTTTTGTACATAATTAAGGTTCAACTGATGATTTTCCTTTGGCAGACGCGGTCTAAAATAGTCGATAATTTCATTAATCGTCTGTTTTAGGCTGGTTTTTCTTAGTTTGATAGAGGAGCCCACTTTCCCAAATCGGCTTGCTATATCCTGAAGCCGAGCCACATCTAGTTTCACCTGTTCAATAATTTCTTGGATATCATTGGATGAGATATTACCCGTTTGGATTTTGCTTTTGAGCATTTCCATCCATCCCAAAAGGGAGGTGATTGGTGTACCAAACTGATGGGCGGTTTCTTTTGCCAGTGCCACCCAGAGAGATTCTCTCTCCCTCCTCCTTATAAGAAGAATGCCCAGTACACCAATAGCAATGAACAATATAAGCACAAGAAATTCAAAATAAGGGAGGAAGCGCAACTGCTTCATTGTTGGAGATTTACTATAGATAACTTTGCATATAAATTTTTCTGATTGAGGTTCCCGCAAGATAATACTGGATTCCGATGCTTCCATCTCCTCAATCATGCTGAAAAAATGCATTTTTCTCTCTTGGGGCAGATTCTGCCAGCCAACCGAATCGGTTGGCGGTATATCCTGAATATTTTTCCAGAATTTAGGCGTATTATACTCATCAGTTACAACAATAGGATAGTCTATTTTTTGTATAACTTCTGTCAGGATAATCTCAAGCAGCTCACTCTCCATATTTTCTTTAGTTGATGCCTCAAGGAACTTTGCATAGATTTTGGGAAAGACTTCCAGCTGTTTTCGCACAGAATGTAGAAGTGAATTTGTGTATATAACAAAGAAGATGATAATAACTATACTTCCAATTATAAAATACAATCGGATAAAATTGGAATTTTGGCCTGAAGAGATTTTGGAAAATTTATTTCTTTTCATCTTTCTTGGGGATATGCTTTGCCTCTTCCCAGAGACTGTCCATTTCTTTCAAATCAGAATCAAAAAGGTTGTCTTTTAGGCTATTTTCAATGTAATTGAAACGCTTTATAAACTTTTTTATAGACTCATTTAATGCGAATTCCGGGTCAATATCAAGTTTTCTGGCAATATTTGTTATCGCAAAGAGGATATCTCCCAGTTCCTCAACTGCTTTTTTACGGTTATTTTTATAATACTCTTCTTTGAATTCTTTGATTTCTTCCTCAAGTTTTTTAAACACATCTTCCATCTTATTCCAATCGAATCCTACGCTTGCGGCTTTACTTTGCAATCTTGCTGCTTTAATCAGGCTTGGTAAAGATTTGGGCAATCCTTCAAGGATAGATTTTCTGTTTTGATGTGATTTTTCTTCTTTTTTTATCTTTTCCCAATTACGTTCAACATCTTTAGCATCTTTTACATTGGTGGACTTGAAGATATGAGGATGGCGCCTGATGAGTTTTTGGTTGATATGAGAAAGTATATCCTGAATGTTGAAGTCACCTTTTTCTTCAGCTATTTTTGTCTGAAAAACGATATGGAGGAGCAGATCTCCCAGCTCTTCCTTTAGTGCTTCTTTATCGTTTTCCGAGATTGCTTCTGCAATTTCATACACTTCTTCAATCATCCGGGGCCGAAGGCTCTCCTGGGTCTGTTTCAGGTCCCAGGGGCAACCTTTGTCCGAGTCACGGAGTCGATTCATTATTTCTACTAATCTATCGAATTCTTTCATTTTTAACTCCAGAGTTCCCAATAAGATTTAATTATTTGATCTCCAGCTAGCAGGCTGATAAAAGTTGATATGGCAATAAAGGAGCCAAAAGGGAGGAAGAATTGTCTATCGTGTTTTGCGAGTAGCCAGACGATAACGCCGATTAAAGCACTCAAGAAGACAGTAAGAAAAGCGAGCTGAAACCCTAAAAAGGTTCCTATCATTGCCAAAAATTTTATATCTCCCTTACCCAGCCCTTCATGTTTTGCAATCCATCTGTAAATAATGTAGATAAGAAAGAAAACACCACCGCCCAAAGCCAGACCCTTTAATGCTTCCAGTATTCCCAAATCATTCCAAAATGAAAAAATTATTCCCACACCTATCAATGGTAGAGTAAGAATATCTGGAATTACGCGATAAAAGAGATCTGTGAAAAAGATAAGAATACAAGCAAGTGTAAGTATTGCATATTGAAAAAAGAGGAGAGATAAGCCATATTTCCAAAAGATTACCAACATCAGGACTGGGGTAATAATCTCAATATAGAGGTAGTGGCTTGGAATACTTTTTTTGCATATTGGGCATCGTCCTTTTGCAAGAAGGAATCCCAGTATAGGAAGGCGAAACTTTCGTGGTATTGGAGTATGACAATAATCACAGAAACTAGCGGGATGAAAACAAGAAAGTCCTCGTGGCAGTCTATAAACCGCCAATCCGATTAGCCATCCGAGTATTATACCGATAACTATTATAAGCAGAATGATTATAGAAAGAGGCATAAGCTCAAGGTTTTATTCTAAATTTTTATGCTGGGAATTTTTTTATTCTTGTAAACGCTGCCAGGGCATCTTATCGACTCTATAGATTAAAAAGGGTAGCTTTCCTTGAAGGCAAGATAATTTCTGCGTTCCATTGTAAGATAGAGATTGCAAAGTATAAAATTCAGATCTATTTTTTCCCATATTTTGCATTCTGCATTTAGTCATCATACCTGCCTCACCATTGTGATGTGGGAAAACTTTGCCACTGAATCCGCAGATGAACCCTATCAGTAGGGAAATAGTCAAGGCGAAAGTTGGGAAGAATCTTTGTCTCTCCAATGCTTGAATTGAAAGACCCATATTTTACTGCATTAAGGTCAAGCTCAAGATTGAGATTGGGTAAGGGACTATAGGTAAATCTGTTTTGTAAGTTACTTATATAGAAGGAACTTTTTGTGCTGGAATTATATAAAGTGGAAAATGAGAAGGATTGGGATGTTTTAATATTGTGCAATCCCTGGAAATTCTGTGGAAAAGTAAATGGTGAATCAAAAGTCTGGGGCTCAAGTATGGACTCTTGTGAAAAGCTGTTTATACAGATAAATATAAGAAATATTGTAAGTACAGATATTTTCTTCATAATCTCCCCTTATGGTCGTAACCTATTTATTGTTCTTGGAAACGGGATAGTTTCACGTACATGGCTAATTCCAGTGAGCCATGCGACCAGTCGTTCTAATCCTACACCAAATCCACTATGAGGTACTGTGCCATATCTACGGAGATCGAGATACCACTGGTAATCGCTGATTGGCATGTTTTCTTCTTCCATTCGTGTTTTTAGGGTGTCATAGTCATCTTCTCGTTGAGAGCCTCCAATAATTTCGCCAAAACCTTCGGGCGCAATCAGGTCCGCAGCAAGTGCTAGATCATGATTCTGGCTATCTGTTTTCATATAAAATGCTTTTGTTTTTTTGGGCCATCTCTCCACAAAGATTGGCACATTAGAATCTTGGGTAACCATTTCCTCCTCCTGTGCTCCGAAGTCCTCTCCATATTTTACATTAGAACCTTTTTTCTGAAGCATATTTATAGCGTCTTTGTATGTGATTATTTTAAAAGGAGCGTCTGCCTTTTCAAGAGTGGTGCGGTCTCTTTCCAGGATTTTTAGCTCAGAGTAGTTCTTTTCGAGTACAGTACGGATCACATATCGGATGAGTTCTTCTTGAATTTGCATATTTTCGTTATGTTCTACAAAGGCTGCTTCTGCATCCATCATCCAGAATTCATTAAGATGCTTTCTAGTTTTAGATTCTTCTGCTCGAAATACCGGCCCAAAATCGTAAACGCGCCCTAAACTCATTATACCAGGTTCAAGATATAGCTGTCCAGATTGAGAGAGATAGGCTTTCCCTTCATCAAAATATTGCACTTCAAAGAGGGTGGTGGTGCCTTCACATGCATTTGGTGTAAGGATAGGGGAATCAAATCTATAAAAACCTTGAGAATGGAGGTAATCACAGATTGCGTAGTAAACAGTATGACGCACCTTCATAATAGCGTTTTGGCGTGCTGATCGAAGCCAGAGATGCCGGTTGTCAAGGAGAAATGTTACCCCATGTCTTTTCTTTTGGATAGGAAATTCATCTGCTATCTGGATGATAGAAATATCTGTGAGATCAAGTTCATAGCCAGATGGCGCTCTTTTGTCAGCCCGTACTCTTCCTGTTATTCTTACGGAGGATTCTATAGTGAGACTATCACATTTTGCGAATTTTTCTTCTCCGATATTTGGAAGGAATGCAACTACCTGAATTTCTGCTGTACCATCTCGCACTATAATAAACTGAATTTTCCCACTTGAGCGTCTATTTCTTACCCAGCCTTCGATTAGTACTTCTTTACCTTCAAAATTCGCAACATCTTTAAGATGTATTTTTTTAGTAGACATAAAGCTCATACCAGAATATTTTTTTTGTGTTTTTCGATATCAGCCATAATCCGTACAGCTATGCGGAGAGCTTCACAGCCGTCTTCTGCATTGACCACAGGTCTTTTATCATAAATAATAGCATTTATAAAATGTTCAAGCTCAGCTTCTAGAGGCTCCTTTTCTTGTGCCTTCAATTCTTCTGTTTCATACATTTGGGCAGGCTGAGGCGTTTTGCTAGTTTTCATTATATTCTGCATAATTTCATCTATCTCAGGTTTTTTTCTTACTATCAAAGCAAATTTATCCTGGTAATCTAATGATATGTATGCAGTTTTTTGAAAAAATCTTATCTTTCTTTCCCGTTTTAAGGCTATTCTACTTGCTGTAATATTTGCCATAGCGCCATTTTTAAATTCAATTTTTGCATTTGCTATATCGATATCCGATGTTAAAACAGGGATACCAACGGCTGTTACTTTTTTTACTGGACTTTTAACCAGTGAGAGAATAATATCAATATCGTGAATCATAAGGTCGGTCACGACTGAGACATCAGTCCCCCGAGGCGTAAATGGAGCTATACGGTTAGCTTCGATGAAAAGGGGATTATCAAGAATATCTGCAATCGCAATTATTGCCGGGTTAAAACGCTCTATATGTCCCAGTTGCACCTTTACTTTGTGTTTTTTGGCGAGACTGACGAGTCTTTGTGCATCCTGCAAGTTGGCAGAGATGGGTTTTTCAATGAAGACATGTTTACCAGCGGCTATACTCAGTTTTCCATAGTTATAATGAGTCAAAGTTGGTGAAGCGATGATAAGAGCCTCAACACTATATAGCAAATCCTCCACAGTATTAAAAGCGGTACATTGATACTGCTCGGCTATTTGTCTTGCACGAGTATGGTCAGTATCATACACTCCGGTGAGTTCTGCATCGGGCAGTTTTGCAAGAACCCTTACATGCTCTTTGCCGAGGTGGCCAATTCCAATTACTCCAGTCTTTATCATGTTTATACTAGTTCTAATATTTTTATATGCTACAAAGCCTAAAATATATCAAGTTTGTCAATGATTTTTTCTATTCCTTTTTTGATATTTCAGGAGAGAATCTTAAAAATTTACAATTAGTAATATGAAGGATTGCGGTGCAATTGATAGAATATAGAATTTGCCGAGATAACAATTGCGGCTGTCTCGGCTCTTAAGATATGGTTTCCTAGACTTACAGTCTGTGCCTTATGTTTTTGTGCAAGTTCCACTTCATAATTTTCAAATCCTCCTTCCGGACCGACGATTAGGCATATATTACCGTTTGTCTCTGTTAGAGTTGAATAGAGGGAAGAATTGGTTTCTTCTTCCCAAGCAAGAAGAGTGGAATATTCTTTATCAAGATTAGCGAGAAAAGATTGAAAAGAGGTTATTGGATTTATTTTTGGTAGATATAGTGAATCAGATTGTTTTATTGCGGAAATGGCAACTCGAGTCAATCTTCGGACGAGTTTATCAGAATAGTTTTGTTTAACTGTTCTATGAGAAATAAACAGGAAAAACTCATATATTCCTAATTCAGTACATTTTTCAATTATCAGTTCATTACCTTTTTTCAGAAGGGAAAAGGCGAGCGCAAATCTCGGATATGATTTTTCTTTTTCAACATATTTATTTACCTCAACTGAGATAGTACTGTTGGAGATAGTGAGGATTTTACCCGTGGCAAGAAGCCCTTTCCCATTTGTAATTGATATTTCCTCTGTCTCTTTTTTTCTAATTGCATTTTTTATATGATTATATTCCTCACCTGTAATGGTTATATGCTGTGTATCCTTTGTAATATCTGGATGATAGAAGATTGGCATAAGTGGATTTGTTTTAGAGGAAATAATTCTTCATTTTTTCAAAGAAGCCTTTTCCTGGTTTCAAATCGCGTTTCTGGTCAAACTGCATCAACTTTTTGTATAGTTCTTCTTCTTCTCGTGATAATTTAGTTGGTATAACAACTTGTATTTTGACATAAAGCCCACCCTTTCGTGGACTATTGAGGTAGGGGAATCCCATTCCTCGCAAGTGAAATGTTTTTCCGGGTTGTGTTCCTGCTGGAATCTTCATTTTTACTGGTTTAGTAAGGGTCGGAACCGAAACCATAGCACCAAGTACAGCATAAGAAATAGGGATTGGGTATTCACAGATCAAGTCTGCTCCTTTTCTAGTGAAGATGTCATGTGGTTTTTCTTTGATTTGGACAAGCAGGTCACCAGCGTCCCCCCCCTGAAGTCCAGCACTTCCTTGTCCTGGAAGCCGTAAAGTCTGCCCCTCTTCAACCCCTGCTGGTATTTCTATCGTTACTGTTTTTACATTAGATATTCTTCCCTCGCCGTGACATTGGGGGCATTTATTTTTTATAATAATTCCACTTCCTTGACAGGTGGGGCAGACTGATACTGTTGTCATTGAGCCGAATATCGAATGTCGGATATGTTGGGTTCGACCTGAGCCGCCACATTGGGGGCATGTTTGTAGTTCGCCATCTGCAGAGCCTGTTCCATGGCATGCATCGCAGGTTGTTTTTGTGTTGAGTTTTACTCGTTTCGTAACTCCGCGAGCTATTTCTTCTAAGGAGAGTGAGATAGATATTCTTAGATCTTCACCTTGCTGGGCTCTTTCCCTTGTCCTGGATTGGGCACGGCTTGAAAATCCTCTTCCAAAAGCATCCTCAAAAAAGGAGCCAAAAAGGCCATCACCGCGGCCAAAGAGATCACCAAAAATATCTGAAAAATCAGATGCATGTGTAAAGTCTGACCATTGAAATCCACCTGGTCCAAATTGAGCGTCAACCCCTTGGTGTCCATATTGGTCATATAGTTTCCTTTTTTCAGGCTCACTGAGGACTTCATATGCTTCTGAGGCTTCTTTGAACTTTTCTGCCGCATTAGGATCATCTTTATTTTTGTCAGGATGGTACTTCATTGCCATCCGGCGATAAGCTTTTTTAATGTCCTCAGCGCTTGCATTTCTATCTAAGCCTAAAACTTCATAATAATCACGTTTTCCCATAATACACTACTCTTTTTAAATGTTGTTTAACAATTATTTTCAATGAGCAACAAACTTGCCAGTTCTTTATGTTTGGTATTTATTGACTGGCAAGTTTGATTTATTTGCCAACCTTAGTGCTCTCTTAGATTTGAGAAGCAGTCGTTTATTTAATTTTTGTTATCATCATCGTCAACCACTTCAAAATCAGCGTCTTCTACAGTTTCATCCTCCGACTTTCCTTTAGCTTTTTGCTCTGTATCTGCTTCACCTGTTTGAGCCTGGTCACCTGCTCCACCAGCTGTTTGGCCTTGCTGCGCCTGTTGCTGCTTTACTGTTTCTTGATAAACTATTTCTCCTAACTTCTGTGCTTTCTTTTCAAACACTTTTCTGGCATTTTTCAGTTCCTCGATATCTTCGCTTTCCAGTTTTGATTTTGCTTCTTTGATTGCATTTTCTATTTCTTCTCTGTCTTTAGGATTCAATTTATCTCCATAATCTTGCAGAGATTTTTCTGTAGTGAAGATCAATGTATCAAATTCATTTCGCACTTGAATCCGTTCTTTTAACTTTTTATCTTCTTCAGCATGTTCTTCTGCTTCTCTTACCATGCGTTTTATTTCCTCTTCATCTAAAGCACCGGCTTTGTCTATTCTGATTTGCTGTTTTTTGCCAGTACCTAAA
>JBNGDW010000057.1:0-11192 GCA_049975325.1 Cloacimonadia bacterium
CAAGGTTTTCAAATTCAGAGATATCTTTAAAGCCTGGGCACATAGCTGGCGCTTTCATCGACTCCTCATCTCTGCATTCGCACTCATTATCGCTGTTGTTATAGGTCTTTTGCTCTTTCGGCCCCCTATTCTAAGACTCTCTACCCTCTCATGTCCCTTTAAAAGTGGAGAATTCATCTTTTCTTTCAACAATATTCTTGCCGTCATTTTGATTGCTCTGGTCTTTTTCATAGCGAAAATGTGTATCTCCTACTCAATCAGACGAGAAGTAGTGGATGACGAGATATTTGTAGGCTGGAAAGATATTGGAAAGTTTCTGAAAAAGCATCTCAAGACTTTACTTTTCTTTATTTTAGGCTGGATTCTGGTATTTGTCCTTATCGCTTTGGGACAACTTTTCTTCTATGTTATTGGGGCAATCCCGTATGTAGGCTCCCTCTGGCTCTCTATAATGTATCTTATCCCTCTTGCAATCGCCATCTTCCTTGTATTAACCCTTGTGGTGTTACTCTTTGCTGATTCGTACGGGGCAGTAATTATTGGTGTGGAGCAAAAATCTGCAATGGATACTATAATTGATCTTTACCACCTTGTAAAAGACCATGCCATCTATATCATTGTCTGTGAATTTCTTTCATTACTAGTAGGCTTGATAGCATATATGTTTGTCCTCGCAGTTATGCAGGGTAGTGTTGCATTTACCAGCGGGGGAGCAGAACTTATCATGGGTAGAGAATTCACAAAAATCACCCTGCCATCCTTCTTCCAGTTTCTTAATTCCCTCTTCCCAGGACTCAATCTTTTCGCGGGAGCAGGCGGATATTACCTTGTTCCAGGATTTATTATCGGCATCTTTCTTATCATTGTCGGCGCGGTCGGCTTTTCATATATATTAACATATATGACAAGTGCTGAAACCTTTATCTATCTTTCTACCCAGGCAAAATTCTACCCGAAAAAAGAAGAACCCGAAGAAGAAGCCCCAGAAGAGGAAGAAGCAGAAAAAGAAGAGGAAACCGAAGAATCACCAGAAGAGGAAAAGAAAGATACAGACTCAGAAGAAGAAAAAGAATAACTTTACAAAACTTAGTGGTAATTTTGACATTAACGCAGAAAGTTTGATTTGCTTTCTGCGTTTCTATTTCCTGATCCAAGATAGAGAGGAGATGAAAAGATAATTAAAAAGCGATGCTAAAAAACCGATGTAAATAGTTAATTATAAAAATCAGAATAAAGATAGAAAGGGTGAGATATGGTGAATTACAAAGAATTAGGATTCGAAAATACAAAGGATATGTTTGCTAACGCTATGGCTGGAGGCTATGCAATACCTGCCTATAATTTCAATAATATGGAGCAACTACAGGCAATCATTACGGCTTGTGTAGAAACGCGTTCGCCCGTCATTCTTCAGGTTTCTCGTGGTGCCCGCAAATATGCAAATCAAACCCTTCTTCAGTATATGGCACAGGGTGCAATCGAATTGATGAAAACTTTGGGCAAGCCGATCCCAATAGCACTCCATCTCGATCACGGCGATAGCTATGAACTTTGTGTAAGTTGCATAGAATCCGGATTTTCCTCCGTTATGATTGACGGATCCGCACTTCCTTATCAAGAAAATATAGTCCTAACAAAAAAGGTTGTGGACTTTGCCCATAAATTTGATGTTACTGTAGAAGGCGAACTCGGAGTGCTTGCTGGGATAGAAGAGGATGTTTCTGCTGAGAAATCTCATTATACAAATCCTGATGATGTAGCAGATTTTGTAAAAAGGACATCTGTAGACTCTCTCGCAATCTCCATTGGCACCTCCCATGGTGCATACAAATTTAAAGTAAGGCCTGGAGAGCAGATTCCTCCCCTAAGATTTGATATTCTAAAAGAGATAGAACAGAGGATTCCTGGCTTTCCAATAGTTCTTCATGGTGCTTCTTCCATACCACAAAAATATGTAGAGACTATAAATAAGTACGGAGGTAATCTTACCGGGGCAGTAGGGGTTCCAGAAGAGCAGCTTAGACTTGCGGCAAAATCAGCTGTATGCAAGATAAATATTGATTCAGATGGAAGACTGGCAATGACCGCAAAAGTTAGAGAAGTGCTGGCAAACGAGCCATCTGTTTTTGACCCAAGAAAATATCTTGGACCCGCTCGTGAAGAGCTTATAGCGATGTATAAGCATAAAAATATATCTGTACTTGGCTCTGCAAACAAAGCTTGAAAATTTTCTTTTCCAATAAAATTGCTAAGTAATTATTTATTTTCTCAGCCTATTCCAGAGGAATCGATCTTTCTCTCTATGTAATTTTTTATCACTTTTTTGAAGGGTCCCCTACTGATGGGGATAAGGCACAAAATACCGGCGAGATCTGTCAAAATTCCAGGAGTGATAAGCATCACCGCACCGGCGAGAATCAGTGCGCCGTCAAAGAGATGATCTGCTGGAAAAATCCCGCTTGCCACATCATTTTGGATTGCCTGAATTACCCAAACTCCCTGTTCACGAGCAAGATATGCACCAACCAGCCCTGTTATGATAATAATTGCAACCGTACGCCAGAATCCGATATACATCCCAATACGGATAAGAATCGCCAGTTCGACAAGTGGTACTACAATAAAAATAAGAAAAAGTGTGAAACTAACCTTGCGGGTCATTTCATGCGTTCTGGGGGACTCTCTGAATCCTTTGCCTTTTTCGGACGAATAAGAAGAGCAAGGGGAACCAATACCACATAACCAATCACAAGCATAATAGCGCCAACATCTGGTGATGCATTTACTACACCAAAACCAATAATTACTACAATGATAGCGGATATAAGTAAAAGCGAATTTATCTTGCCGAAAATGAGGTTGCTCGCTTTATTTTTTCTGGGTTTTGCCTTTTTTCTGGACTTTTCCATTTGATACCCACTCCGAATTATCATGGGATAAAACTTTTAAAAGCATTTCCTCTGCTTTTTTTCTATCCTCTAAATTATTATCTATTTTAATCGCCAATTCCCAATTTTCCTTAGCTTTATTAATATTTCCCAGCTTCCAATATATATTTCCCAAATGATATCGTACCGATGTATCCTGCAAATCATTCTCAATCACCAGACTCATTGCTTCAAGGGCCCTTTGATAGTCGCCAATTTTGTAATATGCCCATGCTAGACTATCCCATATATAAAGATTATCTGAATCAATTGCTACAGCTTTTTTTAGCAATTTGAGCCCAGTATAGAGGCGTATATCATTATCTACCAGTGTATAGCCAAGCCAGTTAAGCAGTTCTGCATTATCTGGGAAACGAGCCACTGCCTTTTCTAATAAAGCGATTTCACTTCTGATATTCCCCATTTGATGATAGATGCTTGCAAGTAAAAAATATGTGTCTATTCTATCTGGCTCCACCCGAATCGCCTCCTCAAGATAGGGAATCGCCTTGGCATACTCCTTTCCTGCTGCATAATAATTTCCAATCCAGAGTGTAGGAGAGATTGATACATCGGTGCGTCTCTTCAGGATAGTCGTCACAGTAGATATATCATCACGCACTTTCAAGTAAGTATATGCTAGTAAATTTAGGAGATTATCATCATCAATTGTTTTAGTATCGATTGCTTGTAGAAGGCTATCCGCTTTCTGAAGGGAATCATTAAAGGCATAAAAATGTGCAGTGATTATACGCAATGGATAAGAAGGAGTGTCTTGCTCTTTCATCTCGAGAAAATCTGTCATACGCAAAAGAAGTTCACCCTTTTTTGTATGCTGGGAAATGTCTGCTATTGAAGTTAAATTGCGAAAGAGAAATTCATCATCCTGTATCTCTGAGAAGAGGGTGTGGGCATTTTCATAATTTGATAGCCGATATTCTGCCAGTGCCATAATTTCCAAAGTCTGATCCCGTATATTCGGCTCGAGTTCGTGCTCTTCTGCCAAAATTTTTTCGCCATATTTGAGGGCTTCATTATACTGATCAGTAAAGAAAGCAGAAACCAAAAAAATTTTCGCCAAGTTTGTATCAAATTGGGAAGGTGCAAGATATTCACCATATATGAGAACCTTATCATATTGCTTTGTGAAATAATACGAGAAAATTATCTCACGAATGGATGTATGGGGCAAGAATGGTGCATTTTTCTTTGCGGTCTCAAGATACTCAAGAGCAGTGGAATACTCTTTTTTTTGAAAATAATAATGTCCCAACATAAGATTGGCTTGCACATGGTCAGGATGATGGTTGATAATTCTTTTGAGGGTGGTGACAAATTTTTCCTCTTCTTGCTGCTCTCCATATACCATAGCAATTCGGTAAAGTGTTGTAGCATCATCTTCAGCATCGGCATCTGATTTTTCAAGATACCTTTTCGCATCCCGCTGGTGCCCTTGCTGCATGGCAATTTCATATAGTGCAAAGTACAGTTTATCTTTATTATTTTTGCTTATTTTGGCCGCTTTTTCAAAATAGTGACGCGCATTTGTTAAATCACCTGTCTGGGCATAGGCTTCCGCAATCATCTTGGTAATATCCTCATCTTGTACGTCATTCCAGGAGGCTTTCTTGCTTAATTCAATTATTTTTTGATAATCCTGGAGAGAGGAGAGAGCGACGAGGCGTTCTTTTATGATTTCTACAGAGCCAGGATCAAGCTGTTGGGCTATTTCATACAAAGAATCTGCTTGGGTAAAATCCCCCTGCTCCATTGCCATCTTGCCAAGCGAAAAATAATACAAAGCATGGCCAGAAGCAAATAAAGAGGTCGAGCTCAGCAGAAAAAATATTACAAGGAGGAAAACCCGTGAATTAAGATGCCCCCAATATTTATAGATGGGTCGAATATTGAAATGTGATTGAACGATCAACATTTTCGAATTGGTTATTCAGAATATCACGGAAATTAAATTTGATAAGTACATTTTGGGCGGCATAAATCTGCAATCCAGCATTGAGATATCCTTTCCCATCTCCAAAGGCCTGACCACTGTTGTCATTCCAGGCAAAATCATATTCCATGAGCAAAGATATTTGTGGGTTGATACTCTTGTCAATTCCAAGGAATAGATTCAGATCTTTATCCCCATCATCTCGTTCAGTGCTTAAATTCACTCCACCATGGATACCAAGGTTGCCAAGAATCTGAAAATTTCTACTCACCACTGCATAGAATCCTTTTGATTTGATTTCATGGCGGTTAACCTCGACCGTATCCTGACCCCTGGGTTTCTCCTCTACATAAGCACCATATCCCCTAGAGTCAAAACCAATAGCAATCCCTGGCATGTCAGGAGATTCATCAAATATGCGATATTTTACAAATACTGCTGGATAGGACAGCCAATCTGGCTCTTTATCGCCAATAATCTTGTTGCCGCCATATTCTACTCCAAACATCAGTCTTGGGACAATTCCTACACCAGCACCGAAATTCAGCCCTCCATCTTTATAGATGGCTATAGGGAAACATGCTTCACCTCTCTGCAAAATGCCAGCAGTTGGTACATCAATCAGTCGGGTAAACTCTTGCATTTCTTGAGCCCCAAGAAATGAGCAAATACTTACCATCATTATACAGATTAGTATTTTTTTCACTTTGCCTCCATTTAAGCATTTATTATCATACCATTTGTTACTTTTGCTAATTGAGTGTCAAGAAGATTATTATGAACCTCGTTTTTGCGGCCCTATCAGGGCACTCAATTATATACCAGAGTTTTGCTTTCCAGTAGATTTTTGCGCCATCTTTTATGCAGCCAAAACCATTGAGTCGGATACCGAATTATCCATTCCTCCAAGAGTTTAGTAAATTGCTGTGTATAGAAGATGATATCTTCATTCATAGACTGGCGAGGTGTAAATAACTTCATTTCGGTAACATAAAGAGAGAATTTCCCATTTGGGCTGCGAATGCAAGTTGCGAAAAGGACAGGACAACCTTGTTTTAAGGCGATTCTTGCTATACCCTGCGGCGTTGATGCAGGCTTTGCAAAAAAATTCACAATTATACCTCGCTTGCCAGCATGTTGATCCCCTAACATAAGGACAAGACAGTTTTTTCTTAATGCCTGGATAATGCCTCGTAATGCGTATTTTTTAGGAATAAGATGGCTCTCCAATCTACCACAATCAGTCCGAATATGGTTGATAAATGCATTAAAATATGGATTGCGTTGTTTCTGGATAACGGCATATAGCTTGCCTGTATGCGCTTCTATGACCTGTGCTCCTAATTCCCAGTTCCCCAGATGCCCCATTATAAGGATAGCCCCTTTTTTATGTGAAAGTGCCTTACTAATATTTTCCAATCCATAAATTTTAATATAGCGATGCAATTCAGAGAGCGATTTTCCAGCAAACCAAACGAATTCTACCGCATTACAGGCAAGATTAATGTAAGTCTCTCTCGCAAGAGAGTCTATTTCCTTTTTTGATTTTTGAGGGAAGGCAAGTTGCAACTGGCTTTTCACTACCTTAACGCGAATCCGTAATACAAAATAGACAAACAATGCTATAAGCCTACCAAGCAGCAATGAATACTCATGTGGTAAGACCTTTACAAGGAAATAAATTATTTTGCATAGTAAAATCTCAAGCCGGTCTTGCATTTTATTTAAGTCTGATATCAGATAAGTGTACGGATTTCTTTAGAAGAAGGATCGTATAGAATCACCTGCACACCTGCACTCTTAAACATCTCTTCTGCGAGTTTATCAGGATATGGCTCGCCTACATAGACGGTTTTTATCTCAGCATTTATTATCATCTTTGCACAAATTGAGCATGGTTGATGTGTGCAATACATAGTAGCGTCCTTTATTGATACTCCGTTCACTGCTGCCTGAATGATTGCATTTTGTTCTGCATGCACTCCGCGGCAAAGCTCATGCCGTTCGCCAGGGGGCACATTCAACTTCTCACGAAGACATCCTGTGCTCTCGCAGTGGGGTACTCCCTTGGGTGCCCCATTGTAGCCAGTGGAAAGAATCTGATTGTTGCTCACAATAATTGCCCCAACCTGCCGACGCAAGCAGGTAGAACGCGAGGAAACAATCTGGGCAATCTGCATAAAATAATCATTCCATAACGGCCGTTCTGTTTTCATAATCTTCCTTTATGACTCGTATTTTCTCCATAATCTCCTGAGGTGATATATCTCTCATGCATTTGAAATGTCTTCGTGGACATTTTTTTCTTCCGTGCAAAGTACAGGGACGGCATGGCAGGTCTCTTTGCACAATAATTGCCTTTCTATTAAGCGGAGCAAAGCCAAGTTTCGGATGTGTTGACCCAAATATTGCAACCTGCGGCTTACCTAGAGCAGCAGCAATATGCATAGGCCCACAATCTCCACTGATAACTATGTCAGCCGTGTTCATAATACATGCCAATTCGATTACATCTGTTTTACCCGCTAGATCTGTTATCTCTGTGCTCGGATACCCTTCAGCTAACCTGGTTGTCAATTTTTCCTCAGCAGAATTTCCTAAAAGGATTATATGTGCATCGTAACTTTCTCGAATTAAATGAATAAGCCTACTATAATATTCCAGAGGATATCGTTTAGTCGGATGGGCAGCTCCTGGAACTATTGCCACTCTCAATTTTGCGGGAGGAAGGTGAAATTTTGATATGACTGCTTCTGGAGAGGGAGGTAGAAAAAGTTCCAGCTGGTAATCAAATGAAAAGGGAATGCCAAGTTTAGCAAGGGCAGAAGCATATAAATCCACCGTAGAATGAATTGGAGATAGTTTTTTGCCGAACTTTGTATGTGCCATCAGCCATCTATAAAAATGATGCTTTTTATAGGTGACTATCTTTCCCGCCCCAATACACCTTTTCACTATAAATGAGTTAAGTTTGGCATGAAGGTCAATGACATAGTCATAATGCGTTTTCTTCAGCAGAGAAATCAGATTATTTAATGATTCAGTCTCTGGATTATATGCAATTGTTTTTTTTATAAACGGATGATAGGTAAAAAGAGGAGCAAATTGTGGTTTGGTAAGAAAATGTATTTCAGCATCTTTCTGCCATGTGGCGGATTGAACAGCCCTAATAATTGGGAAGGTCAAAATAATATCGCCAAGAGAACTGAACCGAATAATGAGTATTTTCATACAGTTTTTTTATTGATAGCTTACTTGAGATAGGAATAAATTTTGGGGGAGGGTGAGACTGGAATCAATAAGCCACTATTCCGCATCAATTTTACACTCTCGGGCAGAACTATCAGTTATCTCTATAAAGGCTACCCTAGAACTAGCTGACGGCCTAATTTAAATTTTCCTTTATTTAAATTTTTCATCATCTTTTTCATCTGGTCAAACTGCTTTAGCAGCTGATTTACTTTCTGGATAGAAGTTCCGCTACCATATGCAATACGCTGGCGGCGGCTACCGTTCAATATCTCAGGATGCTCCCTTTCCTCTGGGGTCATGGCTAGAATAATGGCTTCGATATGTTTTAATTCCCCTTCATCTACATGAATATTCTTCATTATCTTGGAATTAGCCCCGGGTAGCAGCCTTAAGATTTCGTCCATGGGACCCATTTTCCCCATCTGATGCAATTGTGTCAGAAAATCATCAAAAGTAAATTTATTTTTACGAAGTTTCTTTTCCAGTTTGGCTGCTTCTTCTTGGTCAAATGCCTTTTCAGCCTTTTCTATTAGTGTAAGCACATCTCCCATGCCAAGTATTCTGGATGCCATTCGCTCTGCATGGAACTCTTCCAAATCATTCAGATGCTCCCCAACGCTCACATAACGAATAGGTTTTTCAGTTGCTGCTTTTATGGAAAGAGCGGCTCCACCGCGAGCATCTCCATCTAATTTGGTCATAATAATCCCGGTAATATCCAGATGTTTGTTAAACTCGCGGGCACTATTTACTGCATCCTGACCAGTCATAGCATCTGCAATATAAAAAATTTCGTGAGGTTTTATGACATATGCAAGTTCACTCACCTCCTTCATCATCCCCTCATCTATATGCAGTCTTCCAGCGGTATCGAAGATGACAAGATTATGGTCCTGTTTTTCGGCTTCCCGTAAGGCATGTTTCGCAATTTTTGTAACTCTCTGGTTATTTTCAGTATAGACTGGGATATCTATGGATTTACCAAGTGTTTGAAGTTGATTTACAGCAGCGGGACGATAGATATCAGCTGCAACAAGTAAGGGATTGTACCCTTGTTTCTTGTAAAGGCGGGCGAGTTTCGCACATGCGGTCGTTTTCCCTGAACCTTGCAGCCCTACAATCATAAACTTTGATAGACGGTTTGGGAGGATAGGCTTTGCTGGCTCAGACTTCATAAGAGAAACTAATTCTTCATTCACGATCTTAACAAGCTGCTGACCAGGTGTCAGGCTTTTCTGTAATTCTGCCCCAAGTGCTCTTTTTTCTACCTCTTTTATAAAATTCTTTACTATAACAAAGTTTACATCTGCCTCGAGCAGGGCAAGTCTGATCTCGCGAAGTCCTGATTTAATATCCTTCTCACTCAACTTACCTTTACTTTTTAATTTTGAAAAGGTATTATTTAATTTATTTGTTAAAGCTTCAAACATTTCTTAGCCCATCAATACATTTTTTATAATCAGAACTACGAAAAATGAAATCTCCTGAAATCAAAATATCAGCCCCAGCTTCTCGAGCCTTCTTTCCAGTTTGATAATTTATCCCTCCATCAACCGCTATCTCAAACTTTCTATCTTCCCGTATGTTATAAAGCTGGCGTATGTTGGGTGTGCATCCATCAATATATTGTTGTCCCCCAAAACCAGGATGTACAGTCATAACAATAACATAATCAACATAATCAAGGATTGGATAAATTTCTTCTATCGGGGTCTCTGGATTAATTGCTACGCCTGCTTTAGCCCCTTTCTGTTTGATTTTTCTTAAAAGTGGTACAATGGGGATGGAGAGTTCTATATGAAAAGAGACGGCATCCGCACCTGCTTCGATAAATCTATCGATAAAATCTGCTGGATTGATAATCATAAGATGAACTTCTAAGGGAAGATTTGTCGTATTTCGAACCTGTTTTACAATCGTAGGACCTATCGTAAGATTAGGGACAAAGTGCCCATCCATAACATCAAGGTGAATACCATCTGCCCCAGCCTCTTCTAAAGCGTGAATTTCATTGCCAAGGTTTAAGAAATCAGCGGACAGGATCGAGGGAAAAATCTTTGGCTTCATCACATCTCCTCATTGGGTATTAAATCCATTGATGATGAAAAGAGAAACTGGGGAATTATATTTTGATCTTTTTGCTTGAAAATGATAGGATAATATTCTTAAGTTTCTGCTCTGCGGGAAGAGAGTGATTGATCTTTTCTATAATTTTAGGTTTTTGAAGTACTAATTCTTGTAACCATACGCTATCGGCAACGAGAACGAAAAGCGCATCATTTTCTAATCTATAAATCTGTGTCCTATCTGCTAAAAGTTTGCCTACAGCCTTCCTCCAGAGTAGCCCAATTTTTATTTCTCGCGAGAATCCTTCATCTGAAAACTGCTCAAGGAGGGCATCGATGATCTTATCTACACGAGTAAAAGAGTGCATTCACTCGGCTCTTTGCTTTCTAAACATTGAGAGCCCAATCCACGATAATATAGCAAGTGCTATAAGCAGATAATATACAGTTGCAAGCGTACCATAGCTACTGTCATACAAGGACATCGCCAGTCCTGGGACAAGCGAACCAACCACTAAAAGTAAATAGCCGAGCACAGAAGACCAGACATTTTTCTTTCCCTGCAAGTACTTATTAATTAATGTTACGGCAAGAACTCCCAGTGCTATAAGGGCGGCGGCAAAAAGAAATATTAAAATCTGAATCCAGAATGGAAAACCTGCGCTTCCGAGTACAAGTTCAGGCAGAATACAGGCGAATATTACAAGTATAATACCAAAAACTTTCTTGAAAATAATCTCTCGTTTAGTTGAAACTGTTCGTCTTTTTGTATGTTTTGCAATAACGAAACCGATAGCGAATATCAATACAGCGAGACCTGCCCAGAAAAGAGCCCCTCGTAGTGGATTGTCTGAGCCTAACCCAAGTGCAGAAAACGCACCTATAATAACAATCCACATTAATGCCTCTTTAATAATTCTGAATACTTTTTTCATGATTAATCTCCGATAGGTTTCTGTGGTTGGATTACCTTGATCTTTAATCCAACATTTATAT
>JBNGDW010000058.1:0-10725 GCA_049975325.1 Cloacimonadia bacterium
TTAGTGTGGGGAGTATTTATCTCCACCGGCACCTCGTTTTGTCCCCACAGCCCATCAGCTATAATAAGGGGCGCATTCACCACGCCAGGGGTAAACCCGTGCAAAATTGCAAGATTTAGGTGGTCAACGCTATTTCCACGCTTTCCTGCATAAAGCGTATTTGTATCGGTAATAAAAGGCTTTCCCCCGACCTCTTTCACCCGATCAACAAAAAATCTTACATATCTGGGGTTTATTGCACTAAAATTGCCATATTCTCCAAAGTGCATCTTGATAGCTACCTTATCATACTCTTCTATAAAATCATAGAAATGAGATTTTTCCACTGCTGTATAGAGTTTATCAAAAATATTTCTTTGAAAGCTCGTTTTAAAATCTATAAAATAAACTTTGCTCTTCATCTTTCCTCATCTCACATAAAATTTTGTCTTACACATTATATTCGAGTTAAAGACTCTATCTAATCTTAAATAGGATAAGCTGTAAGGTTTAAACATTCCTTCTGTCAACTTTTGGTAGTATGGCAACAAGTTCAAAACGCTTTCGAGCTTAAATTTTAACTTCAAATGTCCCCTAACTTTGCAAAATTGTTGACAGTAGAATCCTATTTTTAAAAACTTACACAACAATTGCATATGGAGGCAAAGATGAAAAAATTTTTTCCTCTTTTTATTGTTAGCTTTATATTTTTAGTCTCTATTCTGGGAGCTCAGGTGGTTTTTGTTCCTTTAGGTAATGAGGTGTACGATTTTCTTGAACGAATGGAAATAAAAGGTCTTACAGGAAAGTGCTACAATATGACAAAGCCAATGTCTCGGCAGGAAGTTGCAAAATATCTGCTTAATATTCGCCAAAGCGAAAAGTATGGAGAACTTTCGGCTGTAGCAAAGGATGAGCTCAATGATTTTATTTCCAGACAATATGCAGAGGAAGTAAAAAGGCTCTCCATGAAAGATAGCGTAGTCACGGCCCTGCCAGAAGATAACTCCACGCCAAAATGGCATCCGCTACAGTTTCCGAATACTTTTCAAGACGATAAAAGTTTTTTAGCATTTATGCCTCTTTTGCGGTTTAAATCTAACTACAACATAAGTGATAGCAGCTTTTTTGATAAGAATAATCAGAGGCTCACGGGTGGTGGAGAGATTTATGGTTATCTTGGGGATGATATAGGCTTCTATTTTTACGGAGTTAATAATGCAGAAAAGGGCAATTCATACGATATTCGAAAACTGGACTCCCCAGAGCAAGGAACTGGCTGGGTGGGGAGCTTTGAGGATTCAAAGACTTATGAGCAAGTGGATGCCTATATTTCATTCTCGACTAGATATATTGATTTTATCTTCGGGCGATACTCAAATTATTGGAGTAATGGAGCAACTGGAAGTCTGACTTTGAGTAATAAGCCCCCATCCTATCCCCAAATAATGTTAAAGACTGGCTTTAGCGATTGGCTTCGGTTTGTCTATTTTCACGGATGGTTAGAAAGCGAAATTCTCGATGAGGAGCTGTCTTACCTATTTGAGTGGGGAGCAGGCGATACATTAGAAAGGCGCTTTTTCGAAAAAAAATATGTCGCTGCAAATAGATTGGAAATAATCCCGCTCGATAATCTGAAATTTGGATTTAGTGAACTCTTGTATTATGGTGAACGCGATCCAGAACCTGTATATTTTATTCCAATTATACTTTTCTGGTCTGCCCAGCATTACACTAATGACCAGGACAATCTGCAGATTGGAATAGATGCCGAATGGATACCATTTGACTTTCTGAAATTGTACGGCTCAATTATGATTGATGAGATCAAATTAAGCAAAATCTTCGATGAGAAGGGAGCAAGAAACCAGCTCGGATTTCAGACTGGTGCACACTTTGTAGAGCCATTTTTACCTGGACTGGATTTCCGGATTGAATACACGCGACTTAATCCATGGACATACACGCATAAATTTCCAATCAATGAGGCTACATCTGACAATTATATAACGGGGTATTGGACTGGGCAGAATGCAGATAATCTTTTATTAGAAATTGATTATCAAGCGAGTGCAGACCTAAAGACATCTCTGAACCTTGAGCGTTATAGAAAAGGGGCACAAAAAGATATCTGGTATCAGTATCATACGCCGCCCAGAGAAGAATTTTTGTACGGGCATCAGTATACAAAAAATACAGTTGGATTGTCGCTAAATTACGAGATAACAGAGCATCTCTCTTGCAGTATGGGATATAAGTTTATGGAATATGATGTAAAAGAAGAAAACATTAATAATGAAGAATATGTAAATCCTGTATTATATGAAAGTGATTTTACACAACAGACGATATCTTTTTCAATAGGGTTTGGTATCCTATAAGTTGGGCAAATGAAGCTATTCTTCCGCGTTATTGCTTATCTAAGAAGGGTTTGGCCAAATGTTATTCTCGGTATTATTATGCTGATTATTTATGCGGCATTCAGTGGCCTTTCGCTCAGTATTATTTATCCTGTCATTGATAGGATTTTTGTGGTAGAAGTAGATGAGGGCTGGCAAGTAGAAGAAAGAAAAGCGAATGGAGAGGATATAGGAGACATATTTGTTGCAGTTGGCCAATTGGCTACCGATGCATTTCATATAGTGCAAGAAAACTGGGATGCCATTCAACGTCGGGAGGTTATTGGCTCGGAATTGCAGGCTCTCTTTGATGATTTTCTTAGTCATCATTCCCGGACTTTACTTCTGCAAGTATTGCTAGTAATCGGCTTCTTCCTATTCCTTATAAAAATACTATCAGGATATTTTCAGCAGATAATCTTTCGACAATTAGAAGAGAAAACCGTAATGTGGATTCGGAATGATTTCTATGAATCCTTGTTACAGAAGCCATTGGAGTTTTTTCATAGCCACAAAGTTGGTGAACTTATCTCACGCGTAACCAACGATGTCGTTCAACTTAAAAATATGGCTTTAACCTCTCTCACAACCATTTCGCGAAATACCCTTCTTGTCCTTGTGTATATCGTTATTATGATGCTGATCAGTTGGCAACTTTCTCTTGTGACACTTGTAGTTGCAGTGCCTTTGTCACTGGTTATTGGAACAGTAGGCCGAAAGATGCGGAAGTATAGTAAGCGTGTACAGGAAAGATTTGCTGATCTAACAGCAATCATCCAGGAAACGATAATGAATATCAGAATTGTACTCGCTTATGTAATGCGGGGATATGAACGCAACAAATTTAAAAAGGGGAATAAAAAACTCTATAAAAAATCTGTGAAAATGGTACGAACAGGTGCTATAGCTGCACCTTTTAGTGAATTTATGAGTGTTGTGATCACTCTTTTTATTATTGGGTATGGAGGAAGTCTTGTTCTTGATCCCGCCAATACATTGACCCCAGGAAAATTTTTCCTATTTTTAGGTGCTCTGCTTTCTACCCTTCATCCAGTAAAAGAAATTTCCGGGGTTTACACAAAAATAAATAAGGGATTGGCTTCAGCAAAAAGGGTTTTCAGTATAATTGATGAACCTGTTACTATAAAAAATAAAAAGGATGCCAGCCCGATAGAAAAGTTTGAAGACAGCATTGTTTTTAATCATGTATCATTCTGCTATCCAACATCAGAGGAAGTTATTAAAGATATAACCTTTTCTGTCAAAAAGGGCGAGTCTATCGGACTGGTTGGGCCGAGTGGAGGTGGAAAATCTACTCTGATGGATCTGCTACTCAGATTTTATGACCCCACAAAGGGCTATATTGCCATTGATGGTATTGATATAAGAAATTATAAGATAGATGACCTGCGTAGCCTTACTGGCATAGTTACTCAGGAGACAATTCTTTTTGATGATACCATTAGCAATAATATTGCATATGGAAAATTAGATGCAGAATTTGAGGATATAGTTGAAGCAGCAAAGGCTGCTAATGCACATGAATTTATCTGCCAGCTGGCGGAGGGGTATGACACAGTTATTGGAGAAAGAGGGATAAAGCTTTCGGGTGGTCAGCGGCAGAGAATTGCTATTGCCAGAGCGATTTTGAAAAATCCCCAGATACTTATATTTGATGAGGCTACCTCCTCCTTAGATAGTGAATCGGAATTTTTGGTTCAAGAAGCAATCGCAAGATTGATGAAGAATCGTACAACCTTTGTAATAGCGCATCGCCTTTCCACAATTAGAAATTGTGACCGGATTCTGGTTATAGACAGGGGTTCTATCATAGAACAGGGAACACATGAAGGTCTTATTGCCCAAAATGGGCTTTACAGAAGGTTATATGATATGCAGTTTAGAGACTAGAAAGTAAATGGCAAGGTTGGATACGAGAAAGTTTAACTAATCATAGAAGCGGACTGAAATCTCATCAATCTTTTCATAAGGCGCAAGGGCTTTTATCAGATTTATAGTAACAAGAAACCCCCTTGTTTTTTGGGGCTCAACTTCTGCTAGAATCATTTTTGAACCAACTTCCAGATTGTCTGAAAATAATCGTACCACCACTCTCTTTTTTAGGGAAAAATTTGCCTTATTTTCGATTTCAAAATAGATTTGCGCGAGTGTAGGAGAAGAACTCTCAATAGCAACATTTTTTATCTCCAAAAGTTCATAATGGGTTTGTCGACACTGGCGCGAGAGCACTATACCAAAGATAGCAGCTATCACTAAAATTAACCATAATTGGGGTGGGACACTGAACTCGCGTCGCTCTTTTCGATCAATCCTTAAGTCAATCATTCTCCTCTTACCAAATTATACATAATTTATCTTTAAGACTACGAGATAGTATCTTTTCAATCTATAGAGGTACTACTACCATCAACCTACAAATATCCTCCCTTTTTATTTTTTAAGAAATCTATGGTTTCTGCTTTTTATCTTCTACTATTTCCCCCTCTTCAGAAGACAAACAACTTCTGTACACCATCCGCCCTATTTTTACCCCTTTCTCCCGGCATAGGTGGACTTAATTCCTGCTACAACTTAATAATTTTCTAGGTTATCCTTCCAGCACTTGTGCTTTTTAGACAGTTCTTTATCCCAAATAGGATTGGTAATTTTCTTAAATTCCTTTGAATAATTATCAAGAAACTCTATTACCTCTTTGTTTTTAATTAAATTCTCTACTTCGGGATAGGATGGCTTTGCATTATATTTCTGCACAATCTCGCGCAGTATTTCCGGATTATCGATTATTGCGCATGGTGCCATAAGATTTTTATTTTCACTATAAGGCTCAGCTTCCTGAATTGCTTTAAAGAAGTCAGACTGCAGAACATCGATAAGTTTTTTACCTTTAATATTGTCCACAGAGAACTGGAAAAACACGCATGGTTCTACATCGCCCTGAGAGTTGATATGGAAGTATCCATTGGGTCGTGCTCCAGCAATACAGCCACCAACAACCGGTCCGTCATTCCAGAAGTCACCAATAAATATCGGTTTTGTCTCCCTTATCTCTACCAGGCGTTCTCTCAGGCGATTCCGTTGCTCAGGAGTAGCCATCAAAGAAACATCTGGATTTCTCCCTATAGGGATATACTGGAAATACCAACCAAATGCGCATCCCCTGTCAATATAGAAATCCAGAAATTCATCGGACATAATAACATCAGAATTTATGCGGGTAGGAGTAGCAGAAAAACCGAATACCGCGCCCGCTTTTTTTAAATTATCCATTGCTGCAAGGACTTTTTCATACACGCCCTCTCCCCGCCTCTGATCCGTCTCCTTTTTAAAGCCTTCTACTGATATACCGGGTGCAACATTACCTAATTCAGAAAGCCTTTTAGCCATTTCTTCATCTATGAAAGTGCCATTGGTATAGACAAGGAAGTACATATCGTTATGTTTTTCATAAAGTTCAAGCAAATCCGGTCGGATAAAAGGCTCGCCACCGGATACAGTGATAAAATATATTCCTAACTCTTTTGCCTCCTGCAAGATACGGTCAATCTCTTCAAACGGAAGATCATCCTTATGGCTATATTCAGCAGCATAGCATCCAACACAATGTAAGTTACATCTTGCTGTGGGACTTATAACAAAAAACCAGGGCAATCTGAGCTTCTCTTTCTCCCATATTTCCTTGTGTTTCTGTCGACTAATAATTGCGGCATTTATGAAGAAAACCTCGATCAATTTCTTACGGGCTGTAGGTGAGAGTCGCTTGAGTACATCGCGAGCAAGTGTAAGGGCTGGGGTTTCTTTTTCCAGTGACTCTTTCAATATATTTGCCATCCGTTTCATCTCCGGATGGGTAATAACAGTCTTTTCTGCAAGCTGTACCGCCCTTATTAGATTCTGCGTCGAGAGAGTGCTTGCAAGATTTAAGATTTGCTCTACAGTTTTTTGCCTCAAAGTATTTTTAACATTCATACAGTGCCTCCATTAAATATATTCGCTATTCAATATAATATATAATAAACAACCTAAATACCAAATTCAAGAGGGTGTCAAGATTATTTTCTGCTTTCACTGAAAAAAATAAATTTTTAGTTAAAGCAGGCTATTTATCTCTTCTTGCAGCTTTTTTGCAGCCTCTCCAGCCCGTTTGGCAAAGTCTTTATCATGGCTTGCATAAATTATTAGGCGTGAAGAGTTAATCAATATATTAGGGTATTCTTCGGCAACAGCATTCTGCGTCACTGTTTTTAAATCTCCACCTTGCGCTCCTATCCCAGGAATGAGAAATATTTGATTCTGTAATATAGAACGAATCTCTTTAATTTGATCTCCATTTGTTGCGCCTACCACTGCCCCAATATTCTCCCTGTTCCATTCTCGTATTCGATAACAAATCTGTATATAAAGTCTCTGCTCAGTTTTTAACAGGTCTATGTTGGAGGGATTTGAGGTGAGCACCAAGGAGAATAAGTACCTATCTTTATACTTTAATAGCGGCTCAAAAGCGTCAAATCCCATAAGAGGATTGACGGTTACAGCATCTACGCCAAAGTAATCAAAATAGGCAGATGCATATCGTTTCATTGTGTTGGCAATATCACCAATCTTTACATCGAGTATTACTAAAATATCAGGTGGGATATAAGAAATGGTTTTTTTAAGTGCAGTGATACCCATAATGCCAGCAGAAATATAAAAGGAAAAATTTAACTTGAATGCAGCCACATATTTGTAGATAAAATCGATAATCTGTCTATTGTACTCCCAGATTGGGTTCTCACTCCCGGTGCGTATAAAAAATGGTATTTTAGACAAGTCTGTATCCAAACCGACAGAAAGAAAAGATTTATTCTTTTGAGTTATGGCAAGATATTTCTCCAGAAAATTCATAAGCTATTCCTTTTCATTACTTTTAGTAACTCCTCATAATTTCAGATAGGCTGGCTTACCAGCTCCGCTAGCCGGCGGATTCTTTTTCAAAGATTGAGACCCCATCCCTGCCATCGATCTCTTCAAGAAATACCTTAACAGCCTCATTTTTTGAAGTTGGGACCTTTTTACCGACAAAATCCGCCTGGATAGGTAATTCCCGGTGCCCTCTGTCTATGAGAACTAAAAATTGAATTGAGGCTGGACGTCCGTAATCAAGCAGAGCATTTAGAGCGGCTCGAGCTGTTCGGCCTGTGTTAAGCACATCGTCCACAAGCAAGATGTTTTTGCCAGTAACATCAAATCGTAATATAGAATCTTTAATTACAGGTTGGTGGGCAAGATGATCGAGGTCATCCCTGTACAAAGTTATATCTAACGAACCAACTGTGACTTCATTACCCTCAAATTTTTCAACATATTTTGCAACTCTATGTGCTAATGGTACTCCTCTGGCGTGGATGCCAACGATGTAGAGGTCTTCGCAACCTTTATTCCTCTCAATCACCTCATTGGCAAGACGCTTTATAATACGCTCTAGCTCTTTTTTTTCCAAAATATTTTTTTTAAACTTCATATTGCCTCCAAAATAATTAGACCCCAAAGATAAAGATAAGGAAAAATCACCCTCGGTGTTAAGCATCTCAGGGTTATATCTGCAAAGAGCCGATCAAATCAGCATAAGAAATTGAATTTTTGTGAAGATACATTTCCAATTCGTTGATTATCTTGATAGTTGTCAACGGATTAACAAAATTGTAAGTTCCAACAGCCACTGCTGTAGCTCCTGCTAGAATAAACTCAAGAGCATCGTTAGTATTTCTGATTCCACCCATGCCAATAATAGGGATATGAACGATTTGGGCAACGCGATATACACACTGGAGGGCAATGGGTTTGATCCCAATACCAGAGTAACCGGCAATACCACTTTTCATCTTAGATTTTTTAGTTTTGACATCAATAGCCATACCATAAACCGTATTGATGAGAGCGAGCGCGTCTGCACCGCCATCTTCTGCTGCCAAAGCAATCTCCCCTATTGAAGTAACATTGGGAGAAAGTTTTATTATAAGAGTTCGTTGAGTAGAATTTCGCAGTGTTCTAACAAGATTGAAAACAACATTTTTATCAGTTCCAAAGGCAATCCCCTCTTTCTCTACATTAGGGCACGAGATGTTAATCTCGTATCCATCAATCCCTTCAAACCTATCAAGTTCTGTAACAAGTACTTTGAACTCATTAACAGTTGAGGCAGAAAGACTAACAATAAGATTTGTATCAATCAAGCGGTATCCGGGCAGTTCTTCCTCTATGAAGCCTTTCACTCCTGGATTCTCCAAGCCAATAGAATTAAGAAGTCCTGCTTCAGTTTCTGCTATCCTTGGTGGCTCGTTGCCAAGCTTTGGTTCAGGAGTAATCGTTTTTGTCACAATTGCACCTAACTGAGAAAGGTTTATCAACTCCTGATATTCTAACCCAAATGTCCCTGAGGCAACAGTAACAGGGTTTTTCCATCTCATTTGGCCGATAGTGATTTCCATTTCACTCATCCCAAATAATCTCTGTTTCTTTCATTTTTAGAGAGGGGGTTTGCACAAATACTGGACCATCCTTACACACCCTTTTGTAAACAACCTTGCCATTTTCTCTCATCTTTTTTGCACAACCGTGACATGCTCCGACTCCACATGCTATTATCGTTTCTAAAGAAACCTGTACTTCAAGGCGATATTTCATAGAAATTTCCACAAGACTTTTTAACATAGATTCTGGTCCGCAGCCATATACTATATCTACAGAGTTGTCCTCAAGGAAATTCGCAACGCCATCAAGCACCATTCCTTGAAAACCCAATGAACCATCTTCTGTAAAATTCGTCGCATCCTGAGTAAAAATATCATGGGCTGTTTTGCCCCCGTGAAAAAAAGTTACCTTATTTCCTACCTTTTCAAGCTCTTTAACTAAAAAGGGGAATGGAGCATAGCCAATTCCACCACTGACTACGAGTGCCTTTTTATGTGAAAATATACGGAAACCATTCCCCAGAGGACCCAACAATGAGGCGGTCTCTTGCTTCTCCATTCTGTATAAAAGCTCTGTGCCCATCCCAATCCTTTTCACGAAAAAGGAGATTTTATTCTTATCAACTTGATGCACACTCATAGGTCGTGGCAAGAGGGGGCTCTGATGAGAAGAAGGTTTTATAAGAAAAAACTGGCCAGGTGTGCACGCAGTTGCCATTTGCTCATCGAGAAAAGTAAGAACGCAGTAATCTTTATTCACTGTTTGCCGATCTACAATTGGCAGAGCTTTATAATACATCTTCCCGGCTCCAGGTAAATTTTCCGTCACAGATTGTCATTTCGATCTTGCCCCACATTTTTTGACCAAGAAAGGGGCTATTCTTTGCTTTTGAACGAATCTCATCTTCAGTAAAGATGAAAGATTCATTTAGATTTACGACTACCAAATCTGCGGGTTTTCCTTCAGCCACAGCCCCAAGGTCCTTCCTTATAATCTTTGCTGGGGTCGAAGTCATTTTTTCAATAAGGAGTTCGAGAGACATCTTCCCAGGTTTTACAAGGTTTGTATAAAGTACTGGGAATGCGCTTTCAAACCCTATCACCCCAAAAGGAGCCTTTAGGAATTCCAGTTCTTTTTCATAATCAGAATGCGGTGCATGATCAGTTGCAATGATATCTATCGTGCCATCTATCAAGCCATTTACCAGAGCATCCCTGTCCTCTTCTGTCCTTAGCGGAGGCTTCATTTTTGTATTTGTATCAAAATTTTCACATGCCTGCTCTGTAAGGATAAGGTGATGAGGAGTTACTTCAGCTGTTATTGGAATACCATTATTCTTTGCTTCTCGGATAAGCGCCACCGTCCTCTTTGTGGAGGTATGAGCAATATGTAGATGTGTGTTTGTTACATCAGCGAGCATGATATCCCTACTTACCATAATTTCCTCAGAAAGTGATGGTATACCAGGTAGACCGAGTTTAGTGGACATATAGCCATAGTTTATCTGTCCATCTCGAGATAATGAATTGTCTTCTGAGTGCGAAATAAAGAGAATATCAAACCTTGAGGCATATCTTAGCACATTGAGCATCAGTCTTGAGTCTTGAATACAGTTGTGGTCGTCACTGACTGCAACTATACCACCCTGAATCATTGCAGCAATATTTGCAATCTCTTTGCCTTCTAATCCTTTTGACATTGCACCTATAACAAAAATTTTTGTCTTTCCAACCTCACGGGCTTTTCTAGCAACATAGTTAACCGTAGAGATATTATCGATTACTGGATTTGTATTGGGCATGCAACAGATTGAGGTAAATCCTCCCTTTGCTGCTGAAAGAGAACCGGATTCTATATCTTCTTTGTATGTATAACC
>JBNGDW010000059.1:0-10693 GCA_049975325.1 Cloacimonadia bacterium
TCAGTTTGTAAATTATCTGGCGGCTGTCTGACGCAACAATATCAGAGAATCAAATTATTTCCTGTCATTTCTTGAGGCTGAGGTAGATTTAGCATTTTTAGCATCGTAGGTGCAATATCTGCCAGAATCCCATTATCCAACAGCTTTATCTTATCACATTCTTTCCCACAATAGATAAAAGGAACAGGGTTTGTTGTATGGGCAGTAAATTCATTTCCATTCTCATCAAGCATCTTTTCAGCATTTCCATGGTCTGCTGTTAGAATATATTGATACCCATTTTTTTCTAATTCAGGGATAATCCTCCCGATAGATATATCTACTGCCTCCACAGCCTTAACAGCTGCCTGAAAAACACCAGTATGTCCCACCATATCACAGTTTGCAAAATTCAGTATTATCACATCATATTTCCCGGTATTAATTTCCTCTATTACCCTATCTGTGACCTGAAATGCGCTCATTTCAGGCTGAAGGTCATAAGTGGCAACCTTGGGAGATGGTATCAGAATGCGGTCTTCGTTTTTAAATGGTTTCTCTACACCACCATTGAAGAAAAAGGTAACATGAGCATATTTCTCTGTTTCTGCTATTCGGAGTTGGCGATATCCATGATTTTGTAGAACTTCACCGAGTATGTTTTTCATAAACAGGGGTTTAATTACTACCTGTACATAAGGTCTGAATCGGACATCATATTCTGTCATTGTGACAAATAACAAATTTTCAAACCTCTTGCGTGGGAATTCATGAAAATCTGGGCAAACGAAACTATCTGTAAGCTGTCTGGCACGGTCTGCCCGGAAATTATAGAACAATATAGCATCTCCGTCTTTAACGGTGGCAACCGGTTTTTTATTCTCGTAAATAACAGTGGGTATTACAAATTCATCTGGAATATTTTGTTTGTAACTCTCCTCAATAGCCTGAATGGGATCAATGGCTTTTTTGCCGTTACCAAATACAATTGACTGATAAGCCTTTTCAATCCTGTCCCATCTTTTATCTCTATCCATGGCATAGTAACGACCAGAGAGAGTTGCAATCTTGCCGACCCCGATTGCCTCAGCCTTTGCCAAAAATTGCTCCAGATAACCCTTCCCGCCATAGGGAGAGGTATCCCGTCCATCCATGAATGTGTGGAGATAAACTTTATTTAGTTTATTCTTCTTTGCAAATTCTAAAAGAGCCCAGAGATGATTAAGTGAACTATGGACTCCTCCGTCAGAAAGTAATCCAAATATATGCCAACTGGAATTATTTTTATGGCAATGTTCAACAATCTTCATCAATTCATCATTTTCAAAAAATGAGCCATCTTCAATGCTTTTGTCTATTCTAGTAATTTCTTGATATACAATTCTTCCTGCCCCGATGTTAAGATGTCCTACCTCTGAATTCCCCATCTGTCCTTCAGGGAGACCAACCGCTTCTCCAGAACACCGCAGCTTTGTCCATGGCCGCGTTTCAAAGAGTTTGTCCAGATGAGGCGTTTGAGCAAATCGTATTGCATTACCTCTTTTTTCATCAGAAAGTCCAAATCCATCCATTATAATTAACATTACTTTTGATTTCATAGCTTACCTTTCTTTCGCATATACCTTTTTTCAGCGTTTACGCTGTTTTATTCCACTTTAGAATATACTTTCAATCTGCAGTGATATGCGGGATTCCTGCCAAATTCCAGTTTCCCATGATACCTTTCCTGCATATTTAGCCTGTAAAGAAATATGCTTTCCAATATCAAATTTACATAAAATATAAGCAAAAATGCCGTCACCGCTAAACGGAGAATTGAGCATTACACCATCAACATCATTTTCATACATATACATGATAATATCATCCGTATGGTATTGGCAAATACGAAGATAAGTTCTTAGTTTCGGGGTGAGGGAAAATCTGAAATCCTGGTAGAGCAAAATCCCCTGATCATATTTATCTGCATTATTAAAATGATGATAGGCATACTCAGCCCTGAGGCGCATTTCCGTCTTAGGATTAATCGGAATAGTCCAGTCAAGTCTGAAGGAATTACGATTTATCTGATAGATTTTACTAAAGTCATCGACCACACGCCTTTTTTCAGACTGCTTTTCTCGGTAGGTGAAACGAAAAGTGGAAGTCTTTTGCTTGCTTTCTAATTGAAGTAATTTATCGAATCCATAAGTGGGCATATCTTCTAAGTATTTTTCTTCTGGGAAGCGATAGAGATCAAGGTAGAGATTGATTTTAAGATTGAAAGAGGGGCAAAATGTAAATCCATAATAAATCCCCTCTTCATTATCAAAATCTCCTGAGATATGGAAAGGGTTGCCATGGAGAGTAGGAAAGTATTTATCATATTTCCGATAGAGAATGAGGTTTGCCAATCGCGCTTGTTCCCACTGGACACCGCTGATATATGTCTTCTTGCCATCTGAAACTGCACCTTCACCAAAGAAAACAAAATTCTTCAGGTTAAAGTAAAAATCTGCTCCAAGAATCAAGTTGTCCTGCGAAATATTTGGATCAGCAAAAGGCAAACTTAGATGCGATTTAGCAGCAGTAAGCCCCACCTGTCGCAGATCTCCATATGTGAAATGGAAACCGTATAATCTTTCCTCTACCTTGTCTTTTTTGGCTATTTCGGTCTCTGTGCGGTGGTATCCCATATCATAGATAGAAGTAATAGAATCATTTTCCAAAGTTGCATCAAGTTGATATGAAGAATAAAAGGGAAGGAGATGAAATCTATTGTACGATAGCGCCGCTGCAATGCCGAAGAGTGAATATGTCTCGCTGGAACTTGTATATGGCCTTAGTGTATGACCCTGTCCTATAGATTGGCCAGCAGCATTGCTGGATTTTGAAAAGGACGATTTCGGTGCGAAAACAATACCTTGTCCAAAAGCCAATCTATAATTCCCAAGTATTACCTTTTCAACTATGTTATCCTGCCACTCAGCAGTGATACTCCCACTCCAGAAATCTGTTAACGACGACTCTCCTTCGTCTTTTTCAGTAAGAAATGCTAATTCATAATTTTCCCACCTGATCTTATGTAGTTGATAGAATTTTACTGGGTTTTCATATTCAGAATAAAATTTGTATTGGGTTCGGACACGATTCTGATAATGAATTGGAGATATAGGCTCGGAAAATGTTATAAATGGTAGAATCTCGTCAATCGTATCCTGCGAAATACCCGCATGTTGTAAGTCCTCTACCTTGGTAAACTTGCCAGACTCCCTGTATCTAAGTATCTTTTCTGCGTCCTGTGGCGAAAGCCATGGTAGCCGGAGTAGTTCATTGTAAGATGCTTCATTTAAGTTTAGCCTATTGGTATGCAATTCTAGAAGTTCATCATATAATTCGGGTGAAATGGAGACTTCTTCATCGACAGAAAATAGGTCTTCAAGCTGACTATCAATATCTCCCTCTGCATATAGAGCAGTACAACTAAGCACAAATATGCAGATAGAAAGAGTACATTTCATTAAAAAAGTCTATATGTAATGGTAAGATAGTGAGTGAGTTCTAAGTAATGATGCGTTTTTAGAGCGTAATCGATTATAAATCTGGAGAGTTGCAATTCTATGCCAGCAGAAAATCTTTCGGGATGTGTTTGCACCCCACTCATAATTCCAAGTTTTTCTATTGGAAAATAAACGACTCCGAGCCGAAAGGAAAAATCATATCCAATCTCTTTTACAGCACTTATCCCTGTCTCGATATGAGGAGAAATCTTGTAGATTATACTGGTTCTACATTCTTGTGGCAGATCATCTTTATCAATCATACTAAATGTAATATTTGAGAAGGAGACAGAAAATTTCCAATCTTGGGCTGATGCATATATCCCTCCATCTAATTGAAATGCCATTCTGCTCTCAATCGTTTTAACATCGAGATTAAGCAAGCGACAATCGAGACCAAGGACAAAATTGTCCATTATTTCAAAATTCGAACCTAAAATAAATGTCTGCTCTTGGTATTTTTCATTTCCAAATATCTGAATGCCAGCTGTTATTGGAAATCTTCCTATTGCAAAGGAGGCAACAAGGTTATTGTAGGAAATATCCCCAAGAGAAAATAAAGAATAGTGTGTCAAAGATAGTGAAAAGTTTCCAGTAAAAAGAGCCGGATTATAAAAAATTGAAGCAGGTTCTGGTGATAACCCTTCAATCTCTGCCACAGAAGAAAGTTTTGCAGAAGGCGCAATTTGAAGAAAAGCGGATAACAAGGGCGCTGGCAGAAGAATGAGGAAAATAATAACTAAAAGAATTTTTCTGAACCCTCTCTTTGCTGGATACATACATAAAAAGTGCCTACATGAGAAATTATGTCAATTTTTATGCAATATCGTAAACTGAATCCGGGAAAATTTATAATTGCTAACCCCCGTCGATCCTCGCTCAAAAAATGTGTAACTATAAAAAATACAAGGAGCTATGATTCTATCATGTCAATAAATATCAATTGGTTACTTGCAGATCTAAGACCATAAACACACAACCATTTTTATCTTCTTTAATTCATCATAATATTGACAAAAAAGCAAATTATAATCTATTTAGATATTTTATTTGATATCCTTTCTGAAAAGTAATAAGGCTTCTAACGAAGCTAAGTGGTGTATCATAGAGTTCTTTGGAAGAGAAAATCATAAAATGATGGAGGAGTAAATATGCCGATAGTCACAATCGATGGTCCAGAGATAAACAAAGAAAAAAAGCGCAATTTAGTACAACAAGTGACACAGATTGTTGCAAAAATATATGAGTTGCCTGAAAACGCTATCACAACGGTTATCAAAGAAAATCCACCAGAAAATATTGGGGTAGGCGGCAGTCTCCTTGCTGATAGACACTCAAAATAGTCATTAAAAATCCTGTAGAGTCTTACACCGCATATCTGTTGAAGCAATAATATCCTGCAAGGTTTTATTATCAATAGTAAGACCTTCCTGGTTGAACATATTGGGGGGTAGCAAGACTAAATCCCCACCTTTATGGAGAGAGAGGGCTCTTATCACATCCTGAGCAGAAAGTAAGCCTGTAACTGTCACCGACTTCCCTAAATATTGATTTTCTACCGCGACAGTGTTAGTAGAAATACCGTAGAGATCTTGAAATTCTCGCCCGATGTTTCGCATAATTGGTGAAATGAGCTCTGCTGTAATGATTGTGATTGAATGAATGTCAGGTTGAATACGAAGATCCTGCTTCTTTTCTTGCCAGGTATCAAGAAATTGGCGAGTCATTCCAACACCATTTTCAATTTGAGGAAATCCTTCGTAATATTCGGCAGAAGGTAACTCTCTTTTTGCGAGCAGAAAAAATTCATCAGCAAGCATTACAATGCCTGCCCCATATTTTTTCTTGAACAACTCTCGCCATTTTTCAGAATCTGTTATGAGAGCCTCTGCTATATCACTCGTAACTGGTGCAAGTTCTGGCAATCCATTCCGAAATTTTGTCAATCCTACAGGCACAATAGCAATGGATTGAACCCCAGGGAAAAACCTTGCAAGCTCGTAAACTGTCTTTTTCAGTTCTTCCCCATCATTCCATCCAGGAATAAGCACAATTTGAGTATGCATCTGAATCCTATGTCTGGCAAGAAACTGTATACTTTTCAAGATGTTGAATCTTTTCCTGTATCGCATTATTTTCTGACGCAGCCTATCATCTGTGGTATGTACCGAAATATATAGAGGAGAAAGTTTCTGATTTACGATACGCTGAAAATCCTTGCGTGTCAGATTGGTAAGGGTGATAAAGTTGCCATAAGAAAAAGAAAGCCTGAAATCATCGTCTTTTATCTTTAGTGATGGACGGGCTTCTGGATGCATCTGGTCAATAAAGCAAAATATACAATTACAGCCACAACGACGATAAGGAGGATCGTAAAATTCTAATCCAATATCATCAGCATACTTCTTTTTAATCCTGAAATAACGATGTTCGCCCTTACAACTTATAACGATTTCAATCTCTTCATCTGCCTGATAGAAATAATAATCAAGGAAATCATTTATTTCACAACCCTTAATAGCTAGCAAGATGTCATCTGGCTTAATATTTAATTTTGACGCGATGCTTTCTGGTTTAACAGCCTTGATTTTCAATGCCATATGGGAATAAAGAAAAAGGTGGGAAAGGGTTCCCACCTTTTAGAGATTTCGGTATTTATCTTCAGTTTAGAAAACATATTCAGTGGCAAGAACTTTTTGCGCAGCAGTAAGTCCAGCACCCCATTCAAATTTCCATCCAAGTTCATTTAGCACCATCTCCAAAGCTGCAATGACAGCTATGATATCAAAACATTCAATATATCCCATGTGCGCAATTCGGAAGATCTTACCCTTCACCTGTGCCTGACCTCCAGCAATAGTAAATCCATACTTATCACGAAGTAGTTTGACCAGAGCCAGTCCATCCACTCCTTCTGGCACCTTTACTGCAGTTACTACATCGCAAGCAGGATCCGCGAACAGCTCAAGTCCAAGGGCTTTTACAGCGGCTCTGCACGCCTTTGCCATAACTTTATACCGATTAAAGCGATTTTCCAGTCCATCGTCCTTGATCAATTCTGTTGCTTTAACCAGGCCCTTTACAAGTGTCACTGAGCCAGTAAACGGGTCTGTATGTTTTGCTAGCTTCTTTCGATAGGTTATCCAATCAAAGTAATAATGGGGCTGGGTATTTGACTCTATCTTTTTCCACGCTTTTTCACTTACAGCAGCATAGGCATGACCTGGGGGGAGCATAAGACCTTTCTGTGAGCCTGCAACCACTATATCTACATTCCAATCATCCATATAGAATTCCTGTCCTCCCAGACCAGAAATTGCGTCAATTACCAGGAGTGCGTCTGTCTTACTAATAATCTCGCCAAGCTCTTTAACGGGCATTACGACCCCGGTTGAGGTCTCCGTAAGCTGTGTGTAGACAGCTTTGACATCTGGGTTTTCTTGCAAAAGTCTTTCAACTTCAGCAGCATCAACTGCTTTTCCCCATTCAGGGTCAATATAGATTGGTTCAATGCCGTATTCTTCTGCAATTTCTCCCCATCGTTCTGCAAATTTGCCACCTCTCACAATAATGGCTTTTTCGCCTTTATTCAATACATTAGAAACCGCACCGACCATTGCTCCAGTTCCAGTGGCGGAGAAAATGAGAACATCATTCTTTGTTTGAAATACATATTTCAGCCCTTCAATAGCCTTAGCAAGCATCTCCTCGTAAGCAGGGGTCCTGTGGTGAATCATCGGTTCTGCCATCGTCAGCAGAATCTTCTCTGGTACTGGAGTTGGTCCGGGCGAAAGCAAGTATTTTTTCATAATCGCTCCTTCCTCATATATGATGTTAGAACACCATATATGCTATTTGTTTATTTTTTACTATGGTTTTTAATAATTTCCATGAGCCATGTTGTTCCGGCTTCAAGATCATCTATAGAGATACTTTCTGTCAAGGAATGAAAATTCTGCATTCCTGTACCAAGGATAGTCATGTCAATATTGTTAGAATAGAAAATATTTGCATCACTACCACCGCCACCAATTTCTAACTCAGGTTTTAAGTTTAGCCTCTTAGCAGCATCTAATGCCATCTGCACGACCTTGCTCTCTTTTTTGATCTTAATCGCCGAGAAATCCTTTTTCACATCTGCCTCAATCCTTGCAGTATGCATGCCCATCTCATTTTGTATTCGGTATTTCTTAGCAACATTTTCAAAGGTAGCGATAATCTCATTGGTCACTTCATTTAGCTTATCTTCACTGTGGCTTCGCACCTCCCCTTTTATGGTAACACTGTTCGGCACGATATTAGTTGCAATACCACCCTGTATTTCTCCGATGTTAACCGTGGTTTCTTTGTCATACCTACCTGTTTTAATATGAGAAATAGCATCAGAAGCAACTTTTATGGCATTAATCCCTTTTTCCGGAAAGACACCAGCATGAGATGCTCTGCCGTGCACCACTATGTTAAACAAGTTAAGAGCAGGAGCCTGGATTGTTATAGAACCTATTTCATGACCATCAAGTACATATCCGATTTTTGACTCTAAGAGGGAGTAATCCAGATGTTTTGTTCCTAGTAATCCAATTTCTTCAGAGACTGTAAACACGAGTTCTATTGAGGCATGGGGAATTTTCTCCTCTTTCAGGCGCCGAAGTGCTTCAATCACCTCAGCTATTCCAGATTTATCGTCTGCACCAAGTATAGTTGTGCCATCGCTAAATATTCTGTTATCGCGAATGACAGGCTTAACTCCTTTTCCAGGACTTACTGTATCAAGATGAGCACAAAACAGCAAAGGTGGTTTTTCAATCACTCCCGGAATCCTGACGATCATATTCCCTACATTTCCTCCTGTATATGTATTAGCATTATCAAAAATCACCTCTGCCCCCATCGACTCCAAATCATATTGCAGCTTTCTTGCAATTGCAAGTTCATCCTTTGACTCACTATCAATCTCTACTAATGAGATAAAATAATCAACAATTCTGCTTTTTACCATTGTTTACTCCTTGGGCACTCACAAAAAATATTCCCTTTCTTGTCAAACAATTCAATCGCAGTTGTAATATAAAAAATTTACTAAGCCCTTGTAAGAAGATTGACCAAATTTTATTTATTTGACAAAGGATAGATTTTAAATTTTTTTTATAAAAATGGATATTTTGTATAAAAGTCGGTTGAAAACATTTTTAGGAATGATTACCTTGGTTTTCAGAGAGCAAGGTTTGCAACAGGTTCTATTTGAGAAAGATTCAAAAGATAGAGAGTATTCCCGAAAAGAATTATTGCCAGAAAGTATCTATGCTAAGCAGCTTTCTGCATACTTCAGAGGAGAAAGACTGGAATTCGATTTTCCCCTTGATATATCAGGTACTACCTTTCAGAAAAGAGTTTGGAAAGTTGTCCGCAGTATACCTTTCGGCCAAACGATTTCATATAGAGATATTGCGAGGAAAATAAATTTTCCTGACGCTCAGCGAGCTGTGGGGAATGCTCTGCGACAGAATCCGATACCGATTGTAATTCCGTGCCATCGAGTAATACGATCAAATGGGGAACTGGGGGGATTTGTAGCTGGAATAGAGGTAAAAAGAAAACTTTTAGAGTTCGAGAGGCTTAACAAATGATTAAAAGAAGAAAAACACGAAAAATAAAAGTTGGTAATGTAGAGATAGGTGGCAACGCCCCCATCTCCGTGCAAACGATGACCAAAACAGATACGAAGGACACCGAAGCCACTATAGCGCAGATTCTCACATTAGAGAAAGCAGGTTGTGATATTGTAAGAGTGGCTGTTCCGGATCAGGCAGCAGTAGATAAAATACCAGAGATAAAAAAAGCAATAGGAATTCCCTTGATTGCTGATATCCATTTTGATTATCGGCTTGCAATTCGCTCAATTGAGCAGGGTGCTGATGGAATCAGAATTAATCCCGGGAACATTGGCGGAAGAAAAAGAGTAGAGGCTGTGGTCTCAGCTGCCAAAAATGCACATACTTCCATCAGAATTGGTGTAAATGCTGGCTCACTAGAAAAAGACCTTAAAGAGAAATACGGTGTTTCGGTAGAGTCCCTTTGTAAAAGTGCGTTGCGCCATATCAGGCATTTTGAAGAACTTGCTTTTTACGATATAAAAATTTCTTTGAAAGCCTCTTCTGTGCCTCTTACTATTGAAAGTTACAGGGCAATGGCAAATCTCGTTGACTATCCGTTACATCTGGGCGTTACTGAGGCTGGGACTGGATGGTCAGGAACGATTCGTTCGGCAATAGGTATTGGCACCCTGCTGGCAGAGGGAATTGGAGATACAATTCGTGTCTCCCTTACCGGTGACCCAACTGAAGAAATAAAAGCTGGCATTGAAATCCTTAAATCTTTGGGATTAAGAAAGGGTCCAACATTAATTTCCTGCCCTACCTGTGGCCGTGCTGAAATAGATGTAATAAGAATCGCAAGAGAGATCGAAGATGTCTTGCAAGGGCTAAATATTAGAAAGAATATCACTGTAGCCATAATGGGATGTGTAGTAAATGGACCCGGAGAGGCTCAGGAGGCGGATATCGGAATTGCTGGTGGAAAAGGTGAAGCGCTTCTGTTTCGCAAGGGAAAAATTATAAGGAAGCTGCAGGAAAAAGACATAGTAAAACAGCTTGTTGCTGAAATAAAGTCCATAACAGCATAAATCAAGAAGAGGATTTTATAACAAAAAAAGCTCAGAGGGTGGGGAAGGTCCCTCTGAGCGAGGAGGTTTAGCGACATTTCTATCGCTAATTGGGAGGTGTTGATTTCTTAAGAAGTTAAGATGAAAACATCCAAAATCTAAATCCGTTATATTTTTTGTCAAATATTTTTTTCCAAAAACTCCTCTAACTATCCTTCTTATTATTTCCTGTTTCAGACTCAACCTTTTCTTTTTCTAATTCCTGTTCCTACTCACTTTCCTTTTCTGAATCCTTTTTTGCTACTTCTTTTGCCTGTGGCTGTTCCGCACTCTCTTCCTCTTGACTCTTGGGCTGTTGTGCCTGTTGTGACTTAGATGTCTTTGCTGAACTTTCTTTAGTAAGGTCTTTTGCTCGGATTCTTGCTTTTTTCTTAGGTCCCGGGGTAGATTCCTCTACAAATTCTATAATAGCCATTGGAGCAGCATCGCCCTGTCGATAGCGAGTTTTAACAAC
>JBNGDW010000060.1:0-10687 GCA_049975325.1 Cloacimonadia bacterium
CAATATGACAAACTCACTTATAAAAGATGGCTTTATAGTTCCACCTCCACAAGAGATGCTACAGGAATCGATTAAATGGGCAATTGAACAGGTTTCATAAAATCTGCATCTGAATTCCAAAATCCGCATATAGAGCAGAATCTTTTTCTGAAGCTGTAGTAAATTAAAGCCTTCGTAGCGGAGAAAGTTACAGCTTAGTAGGCCCCTTTTGCACTTTTGTTTGACCTACTTAAAAAGCAGCAATAAATTGTCTGTATCTTTGGACCTATTATGAGAGGAAGGATGAAAACCAAAAATATCATAATATTCGGAATCATTGTAGTTCTCTTAAATTTCGGAATTACCACATATCTGATACAGAAATACGATGCAGCGAGGTCAACCCAGCAGGTACTGGAAGTATTGAGCAGCAGGCCTGTAATGGAAAGGCCAATTGCAGACTCTTCCTCAATCAGGGATACACAGTTGACAAAACCCCTACCTCAATTTGCCGTCTCACGCGAGAATGCAATTACAAATGCGGTGAATTTGGTACAATCATCAGTTGTAAGTGTCAATGTCGTGAAAACGGAAGTGGTACAGGCTGATCCATTTGGTTCACTATTTTTTGATTTTTGGGGTGGATTTTTCCCCCGCCAATATGAAAGAAGAGTTGAAAGTCTGGGCTCAGGTGTAATTATTAGTGAGGATGGCTACATCATTACAAATAGCCATGTTGTAGAAGGTGCTACAGAAATAAAAGTAATCTGTCCAGATGGCAGCAATTTTGATGCGGAGCTTATCGGAAGCGACGCCATAAACGATGTCGCTGTGCTTAAAATAAATGGGAAACATCTTCCTTTTGCCAAACTTGGGAACTCTGATAATATCATTATAGGTGAATGGGCAATCGCCCTGGGAAATCCTTTCGGTTTCGTTATGAAAGACCCCAGACCCACTGTAACCGTTGGCGTGATTTCAGCAATGGACAGAAACTTCCATATACAAGAGGATAATAAAGTCTACAAAAAAATGATTCAAACAGATGCAGCTATAAATCCTGGTAATAGTGGGGGGCCTCTCGTCAATATTAACGGCGAGGTCATTGGAATTAATTCATTCATCTTTACAAAAAGTGGCGGCAGTTTAGGTATTGGATTTGCAATTCCGATAAATCGAGTACGAGGCATTGCCCGGGAAATTATCACCTATGGAGGAATACGCCCAATCTGGTTCGGTTTCAAAGTTCAGGATATAACCCCAGCAATTGCATATGGCCTTGGATTAGAAACCACAAAAGGAGTAATCGTATCATATATTGATGAAGGAGGTCCGGCAGAGAAAGCAGGACTTAAGCGCGGGGATATCATCATAAAAATAAATGACGAGATTGTGGAAGATGCTGACGATGCAGAAATTGCTGTCTCTGATCTGAAAATTGGAGAAGAAGTAAAGTTGGTAATTATCAAAAATGGTGAGGAAAAGACTCTTACATTAATCCCTCAAGAATATAAAGACAAACCAAGCTCTTTCTTCAAACTATAATATTCTTCCCCATTCTAAAGACCTTCTTGAGACAGTATGGATAAAAAGAAAGAGAGCCTAACCAAAAATGTAGGGAAAATCTCAACCGGGACATTTCTTAGTCGGATTTCAGGACTGCTTCGTGATATCACGATTACACATTTTCTTGGCGCCACATGGGTAGCCGACAGCTTTGGAGTTGCTTTTGTTATCCCCAATATGCTTCGTGGACTTTTTGGCGAAGGAGCCCTTTCAGCTGCCTTTATACCGCTCTATATAGAATTTAAAGAGAAAAAAACTAAAAAAGAAACTATACAATTTGCTCTAAATATACTCTCATTAGTTCTAATCGTTCTGATAATCTTAGTTCTTTTAGGTATTCTTCTCACTCCCATAATTGTGCGTATTATCGCGCCAGGTTTTGAAGCCCAGGCACGAGAGTTAACAATATCACTAACACGAGTCTTATTCCCCTATCTACTCCTTATTGGACTTACCTCAACTAGTATTGCCATACTTAATGCTCATTCTATATTTTTCTTTCCCTCCTTTTCTCCTGCTCTCTTTAATCTCGGTATTATTCTGCCTGTGGTGATCCATTCCATTATATTTAAATCAACATTGGAGCAGAAAGTCTACATATTTACTGCCGGAGTATTAATTGGTGGGCTCTGCCAACTGCTGATGAATCTACCACTTCTTAAAAAGGTCGGTTACCGCCTAAAATTCTATCTCAATCTAAAACAGAAAGAAATCTCTCAAGTATGGAAAAGAATGATCCCTGGGATAATCGGCTTGGGTATACGGGAAGTAAATGTGGTTGTGGACACCCTTCTTGCCTCCTTTCTGGTTACAGGGAGTGTGGCTGCGCTCCAGTATGGTAACCGCCTTATGCAGTTGCCTCTTGGCGTATTCGGTATAGCGGTTGGTACCGCTGCTCTGCCCCTCTTTTCCAAACAAACCGCTACTAATAAAACTGATGAGCTAAAAGCCTCGGTTCAAGATGCGCTGAATCTTATCCTTTTGATTATGATTCCCATAACCGTTCTCATTATTGTCATAGGAAAAGATGCAATTGCTCTTGTCTATCTCCACGGCAGATTTGACCAGACAGCTCTGAGGATGACATATTCCGCCCTTGTTTTCTACTCTCTTGGGCTCGTCTCGCACAGTTGTGTAAGAATCTTTGCTCCAACCTTTTTTGCCCTAAAAGACACAAAAACTCCTGTTAAAATTGCTGTAATAGCAGCTATCTGCAATATTCTGTTAGATTTGATACTAATAAGATTCCTACAACTTCGTGGGCTTGCTCTGGCAACATCGCTTGCTGCAACTATTCAGGGTATCTTTCTATACATTCTGATAAATAACAGAATAGGTCGGCTTAACTTTAAAGCCCTGTTTATCAATACAGTTAAAATACTTATCATCTCGTGCATAATTGGTTGGGTTGCCCACTTTCTAAGCCAGGTGGCTATACCGTGGCAGCTAAATGAAAAACTACTTTTACTGATTAGACTGCTAATTATTATCTGCGTCTCGAGTTTGCTTTACTGGGCAGGACTCCATCTCTTTAATGTTAAGTCAAAGCGATTGCTAAGATTGTAAAACAGCGATCCTTCCACCAAATTGTCAATTGTAAAGATTTACTTATACTATAAATCATAATGACAACAGGTAACAAAATTCAGAACAAACTAAAACTTCTCCCAGAGAATCCCGGAGTCTATCTTATGAAAAACGATTCCGGAAAAATAATATATGTTGGAAAATCAAAGAATCTAAAAAAGAGAGTATCTTCTTACTTTACCAAAAATCAAGAGTTCCCCCAAAAACAAATCATGGTATCACAAATAAAGGATTTTGATTATATAGTTACAAGAAACGAGGTTGAGTCCCTGATTCTTGAGGCAAATTTGATAAAACAATATAAGCCTCGCTTTAATGTCGCTCTAAAGGATGATAAAAAATATCCATATATAAAGATTGATATCAAAAATCCCTTCCCGCGGGCTATAGTGACTCGTAGAATTCAATCTGATGGCTCAAAGTACTTCGGTCCCTATACAGAAGCGCATTCAATCAGAAATACCCTTAATACATTGGAAAAAATCTTCCGACTCCGTACATGCACTCGGGACATCCCCAAAAATAACAAACAAAACCCATTTCAAAGACCCTGTTTGAACTTTCAAATTAACAAATGCGATGCTCCCTGTATAGGCAATATTGATTATCCTACATATCAGAAGAAAATCCAGCAGGTTATACTCTTTCTTCGTGGGAATACAGAGGCTGTAATATCCGAATTGCAAAAAGAGATGAAGAAAGCAGCAGAAGCCACCAATTTTGAAGAAGCAGCAAAACTACGCGACCAGATACAAGAAATCCAGCGAATTTCAACTAAACAGGTTGTTACAAAACTTGTTAGAGAAAATTTAGACGCAATAGGTATCTCCCAAGAGGAAAAACTTTGTTGTGTTGTCTTGTTAAAAGTACGGGAAGGGCGACTTATCAAAAAAGAACATTACTTTCTAGAACATGCTGAAGATGAAGCGATAGAATTTATTCTTGCTCGATTTATCCCGCAATATTATACTCAACAAGAGGATATCCCCAAAAAGATTCTGGTAAATACGATACCAGAAGATGTAGACCTTATTGCACAATGGTTACACACAGAGTTTGTTGTTCCTCACCGTGGTGATAAATATCAACTTCTAAAGATGGCTAATCAAAATGCATTTATGCAACTTGATGAAAAAAGGCTATCTCATTTGAAATCGACCTATCGGACAGTATTTGTCGTGAAGGAGCTAAAAGATGCTCTCCATCTTTCAACATTTCCCAGAAAAATCGCAGCCTTTGATGTCTCCAATCTGCAAGGGAAAGAGGCGGTTGCATCAATGGTGTTTTTTGATAATGGAAAACCAAAAAAGAGTCAATACAGAAGATATAAAATAAAAAATGTACGAGGCATAAACGATTATGAAATGATCGAGGAGGCTGTTACTCGTTATCTTTCACACCTTGATGAAGAAAATGTAGAAGAGCCGGATATGATTTTAATAGATGGGGGTAAGGGACAACTTGCCTTTGCACAAAAAGCCTTAAAAAAATATCACTATGACATCTCCCTCTTCGCCATTGCAAAAAGGCTGGAAGAGGTATTTACCGTAGGGCAAAAAGAACCAATTGTTATCGCTCGTACTTCTCAAGCATTAAGATTGCTGCAAAGGATTCGAGATGAAGCACATAGATTCGCAATAACCTATCACAAGACACTCAGGGACAGGAAGACCTCTTTTTCGGAATTGGATAGCATACCTGGAATTGGAGAAAAAAGGAAGCTCCTGTTGCTCAAGAAGTTTCATTCAGTTGTAGAAATTAAAAAGGCATCAGTAGAGGAGTTAGAAGAAGCCCCTGGCATCAGCAAGAAACTAGCCAAAATTATCTACGCCCATTTACACAAAACCCCTGCATAATGAGATGTTATGCAGGGGCCAATGGCTTGGTCTTTTGTCCTAAATTATGTAGAGTGGGTAGAGATATCTTTAAGACTTCGCTCTTCTAAACCCTCAAATTTCCTTTCCTTAAAAGTTACCTCAGCGCCATCGAACTGTTTTTTTATATCTTCAATTACTTTCTCTGGCTCTTTTGTATGGATAAGTTTAAGATGCTTATAACGATTACATACAGTTATTACTGCCTGTGATGGAGCTGTTGAAACCACCAAGTATATAAAATGTAGGTCTTTTCGTTTTTCAAGATAATACTCCATTTTAGGAATATCGTCTTCTGTAAGTTTATCAGCATAAACAAATGCTATAATCTTCTTATGGCTTTTGGGGGAGACTTTACTTCTTGTTAGTCGGTGCTTCATAGGTCCTCCTGATTTTTATTTTTTAATGTACTACTGATTTTATCGAGTAATTCTTTTGTCTCAAACGGTTTAAAAATTATATCATGAAGTCCATTTCGCTTTGCTTTCACCAGAACATGACCAGGATCATAGCCAAATCCTGTCATCATAATAATCGGCACCTTGTCATTAAAATTTCTTATTTGGGAATACAATTCATAGCCGTCCATATCAGGCATAGCAATATCACACAGGATAAGGTCTATCTTTTCCTCGCGGAGATTCTGGATTGCATCAAATCCATTATCAGTAGTTATAACATGGAAATTATACTTTTCCAATTGCCATTTTAGATAATCCAGTGTATCTCGTTCGTCATCAACTATAAGAATAGTATGCACTATAAAAGCTTTTTCCCAGTAATTTTTTGGAAAGCAAGTAGGTAGCGTTCCCGAGTTTTATCGATAATAAGGGGTGGTAAAGGAAGCATATCTTCTGACACTTCCCCCCTTAGACCTTGACCAACTCCTTTTTTTGCCAGATAATCACGAACAAACTGCTTATCATAACTTTTCGGAGTGGTGCCGATTTGGTAAGTCGCCTTATCCCAAAATCGTGATGAATCAGGGGTAAGGAGCTCGTCAATTAGAATAAGTTCTCCATCAACAATACCAAATTCAAATTTTGTATCCGCGAGAATAATATCGCGTTTCAAAAGATAGTTGTGCGCGTAGTTATAGATTTTCAGGCTCACCTCCTTAAGCTTATTAGCAATCTCTTCGCCTGTGGCTTTTTTTAAGGAAGAAAAATCAATATTCTCATCATGTCCAATGTCTGCTTTTGTAGAAGGAGTAAAAAGAGGTTCAGGTAGAGGTGCCGATTCCCTTAATCTTGCCGGTAGATTTATGCCACAAACCTTACCGGTAGCCTCATAATCTCGCCAGGCAGAGCCAGTAATATATCCTCGCACAATAAATTCAAATGGAAGTCTTTCGGCCTTCTTCACAAGCATCGAACGAAGGTTAAAGTTATCAATCTGTACCTGAAAATACTCTGGAAAATCATCTACATTATCAGATATAAAATGATTGGAAATTATCGGTTCGGTCTCTTTAAACCAAAATTTCGAAAGTTGGGTAAGCACTTTCCCTTTGTCTGGAATTTCACAAGGAAGTACATAATCAAAAGCCGAGATTCTATCAGAGGCTACTATAACCAGTTTATCGCCGAGATCATAGATATCTCGAACTTTGCCTTTTTTTATTGGGTATTCCTCCATTCCTCTTCAAAAATTTTATCATGGGCATTTTCATCAGGAAATTATCTTATATTCATATGAAATAGGAACGCTTTTTTTAAGCATCACATATACCGGGCAATACCTTGATTCTGTTAATTCAATGGCGCGCTCCAATTTACTCTTATCCACATTGCCATACACTTTGTATATAATATGAATAGATGTAAATACCTTAGGGTGTTCCTCGGCTATATCCGCTTTTGCAGTAACAACAAAGTCATTAAATTGGATACGCATCTTTTGCAGTAACGAGACGATGTCCATTCCGGCACAGCCAACAAGTCCCATAAGGATAAGCTCCATCGGGCGAGCTCCTTGTCCATACTTTGCTGATATTTTGCTATCGAGTATAATTGCATGATTTGAATCTGATACAGCCTTAAATTGTAATCCCTCAATATGTTTTAACTCTACTTCCATAAGGCGAAGGAATCCTTTTCCTTAATAATACTGTCAAGATTTCGTCTAATCTTTTTTACTTTCCGTTACTTTCTCCAAGAAAGGTTTAATAAGATCTATCGGCACAGGAAAGATGATAGTAGAATTCTTTTCAGCAGAAATATCAGTAAGGGTTTGGAGAAAACGAAGTTGAAGAGAGGATGGGGTTTTACTTAATATCCTTGCCGCTTCTGCTAGTTTTGTAGATGCTTGCAATTCACCTTCAGCATGAATGATTTTTGCGCGACGTTCTCTTTCTGCTTCGGCCTGACGTGCCATTGCTCTCTGCATAGTAGAAGGCAATTCAACATCTTTTACCTCCACAACAGAAACCTTTACACCCCATGGGTCTGTTTCCTCATCAATTACTTGCTGTAGTTCCTGGCTAATTTTTTCCCTTTCTGATAAGAGCTCATCAAGCTGTGACTTCCCAAGTATAGTTCTTAAAGTGGTCTGTGCAATCTGAGATGTAGCAGTAATATAATTTTCCACCTTGACTATTGCATCTTCTGGATTAACTACACGGAAGTAAACCACGGCGTTAACAGATACAGGCACATTGTCCTTGGTTATTATATCTTGGGGAGGCACATCCATCGTAACTGTTCGTAGCTCTACCTTTACCATCTTATCGATAAACGGTATCAGAATAAAGATACCTGGTCCTTTTGCACGTAACAGTCGCCCTAAACGAAAAACTACACCCCGTTCATACTCGCGCACAATTCGTATTGAACGCAAAAGTATGATTACTAGCAAAACTATTACTACAATAAGTATATTCATAAAATTCTCCTTTAAAAATTTTATTTTAGAATAATTCTATTATTAGTCACAAAGAAATATATTGTCAACCTTTTTATCTGGAGGCACAATCTAAATCTATAAATACTCCGAAGTAATCATTCATAAACTATTATTAAATTTTTGTCAGGCATAAAGTTATCAAAACTATTTACTTATTCTTTCATTCACATACACAAAATTAGCGGATTTGAGAGGAGCCGATTTTTAATAGTTTGGAATTTAAAGTTGAAGAGCAGCACCTTTAATGGTTTCGCTCAATATTTTATGGCTGTTAGCATATATATTCTGCTTTATTTCCGTAAAAGTTTTTGTCTATGAATACTTAGGGTGAAGTTTACTAATCAGTTTTTTAGAAAATACCAAGAAAGTTTTGTATTGCTGGAGAATATGCTACAACTAGGCCTGTCACGATAAGGCTAATCATAGCCATCAATTTTATCAAGATATTGAGAGATGGACCTGAAGTATCCTTGCAAGGGTCACCAACCGTATCACCGATGATAGAGGCTTTATGTGCCTCGGAGCCTTTACCTCCATAGTTTCCTTCTTCTATATATTTTTTGGCATTATCCCATGCCCCTCCAGCATTATTGAGCATGACAGCAAGAGTAAAACCAGTGATTAGTCCGCCTGCAAGCAGTCCCATTACACCCGCTACACCAAGAAAAAGCCCAACTAAAATCGGTATAACTATTGCTAGAAGGGAGGGCCAGATCATCTCTTTCTGGGCAGCCCGGGTAGAAATGTCAACACAGGCAGCATAATCCGGCTTTGCAGCCCCTTCCATAATCCCAGGTATCTCCCGAAATTGCCTTCGCACCTCTTCTACCATTTTCCCCGCAGCTCGCCCTACGGCTTTCATTGTCAAGGAGCAGAACACAAAAGCAGTCATTGCTCCAAGAAGAAGTCCGACCAGAACCTTTGGATTCATAAGCGTAACATCATAATGACATATAAAGTCCGAAATAGTAGCAGTTGCGACATCGATGACTTCTCCGGATACTTCAATCGTACTTTGCCCTAAATGGTTAAGACTTATTTTAACCTCTTCGATATAAGAGGCAAGTAGTGCCATAGCAGTAAATGCGGCTGAGCCAATTGCAAACCCTTTGCCAGTAGCGGCTGTGGTATTGCCCAGTGCATCAAGAGCATCTGTACGCTTTCGCACCTCGGAGCCAAGCTTACTCATCTCCGCATTACCGCCAGCATTATCCGCTATTGGGCCATAAGCATCTGAAGCTAATGTAATTCCTAATGTAGAGAGCATACCTACCGCAGCCATACCTATGCCGTAAAGCCCAACTGTAATTTCATGAAATCCGCCAGCAAAGCCAAAGGCAAGCAATATTCCAACGCCAACTACAATAAGAGGCATACCCACAGAGCGCATCCCAACAACCAGTCCCTCAATAATGAGTGTAGCGGTTCCTGTTTCTGATTGTTGGGCGATACTTTTCGTCGGTTTATAGTGAGATGAGGTGTAATATTCCGCAGATTTTCCTATAAAAACGCCTGCCAGAAGACCAATAGCAATAGCACCCCATATTCCCCAGGGATTTACCAGAGTATTACCCTGCAAAAGCAGGTTTACCAGAATGGCAGATATAATCAAAATGGTTACTGCAGCAGTATTTGTTCCTCGTGAGATTGCTTTTAATAAATCTTTTTGTGATGACCCTTCTTTTGTTCTTACGAGGAAAACCCCGAGTATTGAGAGAATTATCCCCATCCCTGCAATAATCATTGGGAGGATTGCTGCATTGAATTGAATTGTTGATGAAGAGTGAAAGGCAGCCGCGCCTAATGCACATGCGGCAAGTATAGAGGCACAATATGACTCAAAAAGGTCTGCTCCCATGCCAGCCACATCGCCCACATTATCCCCTACATTATCAGCAATTGTAGCTGGATTCCGTATATCATCTTCAGGTATGCCTGCTTCTACCTTTCCTACCAGATCTGCTCCAACATCGGCTGCTTTTGTAAAAATACCGCCGCCTACACGAGCAAAAAGAGCCTGAAAGGATGCACCCATTCCGAAAGTAAGCATAATCACAGTAATCTCATTCAAATCTTGAATTTCTACCACATAATAAAGCACAATAAAGCTTAATGAAATAAAAAGCAGTCCTAACCCGACTACCACAAGCCCCATCACGGCTCCACTACGAAACGCAATCTTTAAGGCTCTATTAAGGGAGTGTCGGGCGCCCTCGGCTGTACGACTGCTTGCACTCGTAGCCGTTATCATACCCCAATATCCCGCAAGCGCGCTTAAAAATCCTCCCAGTAAAAACGCAAATGGTGTCCAGACACTTAAAAGATGAAGCCCAAAAGAAAGAATTATAAAGAAGATAAAAGTAACTCCAAAAAACAACGCTACAACAGTATATTGTCGCTTTAAATATGTTATAGCACCTTCCTTTACATATTGAGCAATCTGCTGCATCGAGGGAGTGCCAGGGGGCTGCTTGCGCATAGATCGAAAAAACATATAAGCAAAGACTATACCTAACACAGAAGCGATCGGAGCTATAAGGAAAAGGGTATTACCAATGTCCATTTTATTACCTCTGTAGAAAATTTAGTAAATGTCTAATTTTTTAATACAATTTTTTCTTCGTCAAGAAAAGAAAGTGAGACTCCAGAGAATTCCCTATGGAATTTTCTGGAAATTTACTAAAAAACTTGACAAGAAATTTTTACAGAGTTCATTCTGGTCATTATGAAAAAACAAAGAAAAGGATTAAAGTTGAATGTACAGAGGATAATCTCTA
>JBNGDW010000061.1:0-10434 GCA_049975325.1 Cloacimonadia bacterium
TCGTCTAGTGGTTAGGACTCAGGATTTTCATTCCTGCAACAGGGGTTCAACTCCCCTTGGGGTCGCCAAATTCTTAATGCACTATCCCCACAGCTGGAAGCAAAGCAAGTCAAGGAGATTTTCAATAAACAGGATTCCCATATTGATTCACATAGATAAATTCTTCTAACTTCTTTCTGGCTGGTCTATGTATCTCTTCTTCCCTTTGCTTATCAGAAAGCAAGTGACTTATTGTGTCTGCCCTTTTGCCAACTACAATAAGTGAAATTACAGTCATGCCCTCTGGGATACTGAGTATCTCTCTTATTTTTTTATGCCTGTATCCTGCTATTGGATGCGCAACAAGGTTAAATTCTGTTAATCGCAAAAGGAGAAAACCTGTGGCAATTCCAGTATCGAAAAGATAATATTCTCGTATACGAATGATACAATCCAGTCCCTTATTGGTTACCACTGCAATAAGTAAGGAAGCATTTTTTACCCATTCATTGCCGGCTGACAGAGCGGAAAAAGCCTCGTCTAATACTGCAGGATCACACACGAACATAAACCTCCAGGGCTGATTATTAAAACAAGAAGGCGATAATTGTAGGCTTTCTCCCAAAGTACGAATCAGGTAATTGGTTACTTCAAATTGTTCTAAGGAACGCAATGAACGTCTGGTTTTAATCGCTTCTATAACATCCATATCTCCTCCTAGTCTTGGCTGGATAGACATATCTTTTTGACTTGACCTTGTTGCGTCAATATTTAATTTTTAGTTAATAATGACATTGAATTTAATAAATTACTTGATTAAAATTTACGAGAAAGCATAATAAGGTTACAATAATGATTATGTAGGAGGTATTATGAATACCTTAAAGGCAATGTCAGTACTTGCATTGATATTCTTTTCTTGTTCTTGCGGCATTGTTCAATTACCCATAGCAGGCGAAGCATTGGCTCAGGAGATAGAAAGCGGCCAGATCACTCTTGCTGTATGGGGATTTCTGCATTGGGATAGAAACAGTCGCTCAATGGCTCGCGACCTGCCTGGAGATTTTATTGAAGTAGCAAAGGAATACGATAATCTCAATGTGTTGCCGGAAAAAGAAATTGAAGAAGCACTGGGAGAAATAAACTTAGAAGAATTGGATCAAGATATTGCGGCAGAGCTTGCTCTAAAGATCGGTGCAGATATTAGTATCTGGGGAGATGTGACACAAACTGGATCAACGAATTATAATGTAACTTTCTTTATTTTAGATTCTGCCACTCAAGAGATAAATTATCTCGGTTTAACAACAGTAGAAAGAGCGAAAGATAAACGGTTATCAGCAGTGCATCAGGTCATAGAGAAAGCAATTGAAATGAAGGGCTCGGCAAGCCAAAAGACTATGGAAATTGCTCTCAACCTTTTTAATTCTGGCCAGTACGAAGAGGCTAAAAGCACTTTTCAGGAAGTGATTCGACTGGATCCAACAGAAGTAGATGCCTATACTCATCTTGCTTATATATACGGAGCAGAAGGGGATTATGATAGTGCAATTCAATACTACCAGAGGGCATTAGAGATTGATCCCAATGATGTGGTTGCCTTAAAAGGACTTGCCTGGGCATATCGGGTAATAGGTGAGAATGAGAAGGCGGGTGATATCTATCGTCAACTCACTGAAATTAATCCAGAAAATCCTGAATACTGGGTATGTGTGGGTGAGATTTGTCGAATAGAAGATGACTTCGAAGAAGCGATAGCAGCGTATCAAAAAGTGCTTGAGATTAACCCTGAAGATATTGATGCCCACCGTGCCGTGGGATTGCTCTATTTTGAAGAGAGGATGTATAACGAAGCGATACCGCATCTGAAAGCAGTTGTGGACGCTGGCATGGAAGATAGTGAAGTATCAAAAAACCTTGCAATTGCTTATCAAAGAACAGGCCGCATTGAAGAAAGTATTCAGCAAAATCTTGATCTGATTGCAAAGGACTCCACTCAGACAACACCATATTTGAATCTTGCCGCAATTTATACAGAACAACAACGCTTTGAAGAAGCAATAGATGCGCTTCAAAAATATATCGAACTGCGACCAGATATACCCACTGGACATAATAGAATTGCTGATGTCTACCGCCAGATGGGAAATTATGAGAAGGGAATTGAGCATGCACAGCGCTCATTAGAAATCGACCCTAATCAACCAGAACCATACATCGTGCTGGGTGAAATTGACTATGCAAGAGGATATGAGAATTATCAGCAATTTGTTGAGTATGACAACCGAGCAAAAGACCCTGAATTAAGCAGTGAATATGAGGAGAACAACAGACTCCGAAAACTCTATAAACAACGGGCAAATGACTTTTTCGTTTCAGCAAAACAGTATTATCAAAAAGCAGATTCTCTTACAGAAGAGTTCTTTATGCAGCAACGAATCCAGGAGAGATTAAATGTGATTGATCAACTTATTAAGGAAACAAAATTTGATCCATTCTATGACAGCTAAGCCATTAACCTTTCAAAAGGTAGTCTTTAACTTACAAAACTTTTGGGCAAAACAAAAGTGTACAGTTTATCAACCTTACGATGTAGAGATGGGGGCTGGCACATTTCATCCTATAACATTTTTCAGCTCCCTTTCTCCAGAGCAATCCCATGCCTGCTATGTGCAAGGCTCACGGCGTCCTAAAGATGGGCGATATGGCGAAAATCCCAATCGCCTCCAGCATTACTACCAATTTCAGGTGCTTATCAAACCCTCTCCTGAAAATATACAAGACCTATATCTAAAAAGCCTGGAATCTCTCTCTATATCTATCACAGAACACGATATCAGATTTGTAGAAGATGATTGGGAGTCCCCTACCTTAGGAGCAGCAGGCCTCGGCTGGGAAGTTTGGTTGGATGGTATGGAAATCTCTCAATTTACATATTTCCAACAAATGGCTAGCATCGGATTAAAGGTTGTCCCGGTAGAAATCACCTATGGACTTGAACGGATCTCTATGTATATCCAGAATGTGGATAATTTTAAGGATATAGCATGGGATTCTCAGGTAAAATATAGAGATATATTCCTTGAAAGAGAAAGGCAATTTTCCAAATTCAATTTTGAATCCGCATCGATTTCTCTTCTACTCCAGGATTTCAAAAAGTATGAAGAAGAAGCCAAAAGGCATTTTGATATGAATCTTATCTATCCGGGATATGATTATCTTCTGAAATGCTCGCATCTTTTCAACCTCCTTGATGCTCGGGGGGCAATTAGTGTTACAGAAAGAGCCTTATATATAAAGCGTATTCGTGCCCTTGCCAGAGAATGTGCAAGGATATTCCTAAAAACCAGTGAGAAAAAAGATATGTCTGAGAAAACTGCTAAAATCCGCCAGCCGGCGGATCAGAAAGAGGGACAAAATGAGAATAACAGATAGGGAAACACTTTTCAAGACAATCGTAAAAGAATACAAAGAGATCTTTGGGGAAAAACTCGTTTCAATTGATGTCTATGGCAGCGCAGTCACCGAAGATTTCCATCTAAAATATTCTGATATCAATATTGCGATTATTTTAACTGATCTTCAGCCTGAAACACTTATCCTATCACAAAAAGTGGTAAGGGCTCTTAAAAAGAAAAGGGTTGTCACGCCTTTATTTCTAACAAAAGAATACATTTTAGAGTCTCTTGATACTTTCCCGATTGAATTTCTCACTATAAAATCTGCCCATAAAACGATATTTGGAGAAGATTTTTTTTCTTCTCTTAAAATAGAGTCAAACTATCTCCGTTTACAGGCAGAGAGGGAACTCAAGGGTAAGCTTCTTATCCTTCGCCTTGCTCTTCTCGAAAATAGTGGAAACTCTCGCATACTCCTGAATATCGTTGTCACCTCTCTTGCCAGTTTTGTGCCTGTGCTAAGGGCAATTTTAGTTATTAAAAATGAAGAAGTGCCTAAACGAACCTATGATATAATTCAAAAGGCAGATGCTATCATAAAAATAGACCTTTCGCTTTTCTACACAGCGCTTAAGATAAAAAATCATCAATTAAAATTAAAAGGTGAAGATTTTGTAACCTTTTTTGAAAATTATATTCATGTAGTTGATAATCTTGCCGCCTTTGTAGACAAGCTGTAACATAGGTTTGGTTAATTCTTCTATACCTCACCTCGATGGATAGCGAGAGCATTTTTCGCCGAACAGATAGAAGAGAAGGACTCTTTCGCGGTTTTCTTTTAGCCTTTTTTATTTATCTTTTCTTCCTGAGCATTGTAGCAATGGGTGAGGGATTTAAGGGATTTAGTGCTATCTCGGAAGCCCTGCTTACCAATGTAAGTAATCCTATAATGGGATTGGTTATAGGTATTCTTGCAACAAGCATCCTTCAGAGTTCGTCTACAACTACCTCAATCACAGTTGGTTTGGTGGCGAGTAATATTCTTGGTGCGAATTCTATCCAAATCGCTATCCCAATTATCATGGGCGCGAATATTGGAACAACTATAACAAATTCACTTGTATCTATGGGGCATATTTCTCATTCCATTGCATTCAAGAATGCCTTCCGTGCCGCAGTTGTTCACGATATTTTTAATATTTTAGCCGTAGCAATTTGCTTCCCCTTAGAAATTTCATTTCATATTATTGAAAAAGCTGCTGTAGGTATTACAAAAATTTTAACTTCTGCTCATATTGGTGGAGCAGAATTTAAAAGTCCTATTACTGCTATTACAAAGCCTGTAGCCCATACTTTATTTGACCCATCTGAGAAAACAGGGCTTCTTGAAAAACTCTTCTCTCCAAATATTGCACAGATTATTATAATAATCATCTCTTTATGTTTGCTTTTTCTTTCTTTGCGATATATTGTGAAGTTAATGCGTAAACTTGTTGTTCACAGGACAGAGCGATTTTTCAATGAAATCATATTTCGTAATGCATGGCTCGCTCTTCTATTCGGAATAATCCTGACCGCAATAGTCCAAAGTAGTTCGATTACGACCTCCCTGGTGATTCCACTTGCAGCTGGAGGCATACTTAGCATAGAGCAAGTTTTCCCCTATACGGTTGGTGCAAACATTGGTACAACAATTACAACATTGTTGGCTGCCCTGGCTACAGGAAGCATACCGGCTTTGACTGTTGCGTTGAGTCATTTGTGTTTTAATTTATTTGGTACAGTTGTCATTATGCCGATAAAAGCCATAAGAGAAATTCCGATCAGATTATCAGGCATGCTGACGAACCTTTTGATGATAAATAAATTCTTGCCACTTGTTTTTATTCTTTTCGTGTTCTTTGGCATACCTATTTTAGTTTTAGTTATCTCATAATAAATACAAAGAAATGCAATAAAAGAAGGCTATTATGTTAAAAGAAATATTGAGGCTTTTTAAGAAAAGCGATTTTTTTATGGAAGCCCATCAAGAAGCATGTCGGATGATTAGATGGGACCGACAGATGTTTGAAAATGCCTCTGCCATCCTGCGCGGGAAGCCCATCCCTCATCCAAAAATTGATGTGTACAAAAAAGAAAGAAGCGTTGATAAGGCAATTAGAGAAATTCGGAAAAAAATTCTTATCCATCTCTCAGTCTCAGAACCAGTTGATGCTCCTGCATCTATTGTACTGCTTGATATAGCTCTCGATCTAGAGCGTATTGGCGATTATACGACAAACATTGCAGAAATAGCTGATCACGCCCCAAACAAATTAGAGGCAGGGGTTCTGGATAGTGACCTGCAGGAAGTAGAAGAGCACGCCTCTCACTATTTTCAGGTTATTGCTACTGTATTTGAAAGATACGATAAAGATCTAATCCAGGAAATTATAAGCAAACGAATACCGCATAAATGCGATGAGCTTCTCAATCGTCTTATCTCAGAAGATCTCGTCATGACTCAACAGAATGCTGTTGTTTTAGCTTTGTACATACGATATCTAAAACGAGTCGTCTCCCATCTTCTTGATATAGCAAAAACATTAATCCAGCCATTTGATAGGGCTCGCTTCTTCCCAAAAAATATTCCAAATAATCGAAATACTAAGGGAAAAGATCAAACCAGATAAAGCAGATGAAAGATTTTTCTTTACAGATTCCTTTATATTACCTCTTTTGGGCTTTTAAAAACATAAACGAAACGAAATTCGCTTATACCTGTTGATAGATGGTAAGAAAATGACAAATTAGTAAAGAAGTTACAGGAGGGGGTAGAATAGATAAGTAGAAGATAATGAGAAAAATTGATTTACATATTCATACGACATGTTCTGATGGAGTATATTCTCCGAAGGAAATTGTAGAAAAGGCACATCAGCTTGATCTTAATGTAATTGCAATCACAGACCATGATTGTGTAAAAGGCTACCGCCAGGGGCGGACTTATGCCAATAAATATGGAATAGAACTTATCCCAGGAGTGGAAATAAGTACTTACTACAAAGATTATGAGTTACACATTCTTGGCTATTTCATTAATGTAAAAAATCGTAACCTTAAAGTTATGCTGCGCTTTCTACAGGCAGGTCGCTATAAGAGAGCAGAAAAGATAGTGAAGAACCTTAACAAATTTGGCATAAGAATTAACATAAAAGATATATACAAACAATCAGCAAAGAGTGGTGTGATAGGTAGACCCCACATCGCCAATGCAATGTTAGAAGGTGGATATATAGGGAATTATAATGACGCCTTTGTAGATTATATCGGGAATGATGGGCCTGCTTATGTGCAGAAACCCTCATATACTCCAGCACAGGTAATCAACCTCGTACATAGCGCAGGAGGAGCCACTATTCTTGCCCATCCCGGAATACTAAACAACGACTTTCTTATCCCTGACCTTGTTGATATGGGATTAGACGGTCTTGAGGCTTTTCATCCATTTCATTCCTCTGTACAGCGTGATACCTATCTTATGTTTGCTGAAAAGTATAATCTCCTTGTTACTGGTGGTTCAGATTTTCACGGGATAAATAAAGCTCATGATATCTTAGGCAAAGCAGTACTTAAGGAAAAGTATTTCCAAAAATTAAAAGATTATTGTGCGGCTAAAGTAAAAAATAGATAAATTCTCCCCTGATTTCAAAAATCAGGTGCGAAAACCGAAATCAGAAAGGATTCTATGCTAAAAATAAAAAAATATGTGTTGCTTGATGAATTCTTCCCAAATACCTATCTTGTGTGGGACGAAGAAAAGCATACTGGTATAGTAATTGACCCCTCTAATAAAGCATCCCTGATTCTAAAAGAGACAGAACGACTTGGATTTACTCTCAATGCTATCGTAAATACACATGGCCATGTTGACCATATAGGAGCAAACAAAGAGCTAAAACAAAAGTCTCCAGACCTGAAAATCTGCATACACGAACTTGATTCACAGATGCTGACAGATCCTGTGCGAAATGGAAGCATTGGCTTTGGTAATCCTATTATCTCTCCTGCTGCTGATATACTACTTCAAGAAGGCGATAAGATTTCAATCGGTTCTTACTACCTAAATGTTATCCATATTCCTGGACATACGCCTGGAGGAATCTGCTTGTATGCAGACAAAATCTTATTTAGTGGTGATACTTTATTTTATGAGGGAATTGGCAGGACTGATCTGCCAGGTGGGGACAGCGAAAAGCTTTTAGAAAGCATCAGAACAAAACTCTTCTCACTACCAGATGAGACCAAGATTTTCCCAGGGCATGGGGAGGCTACAACTATTGGACATGAAAAGAAGTATAATATTTTTATAACATCTTAGCAAGAAGATGCTAATGAGTTCTTTCGTTCTGGCTTGCATATATGAGGTAACATACGATGAAAAAGACTATAATAATTTTAGATTTTGGTTCTCAATATACAAATCTAATTGCAAAATCAGTGGCCCGACAGAGAGTGGAATGTGAAATTCTTCCCCATTCCACCACTGCTCGGGAGATAGCACAAAGGAATCCTGCTGGCATTATCTTTTCAGGAAGTCCTGCAAGTCCTCTTGATCCAAATGCACCAATATGTGATAAAGAAATCTTTCAATTACAAGTCCCTATACTGGGAATATGTTATGGTATGCAGCTTATTGCAGCAATGTCTGGCGGCACTGTAAAACAGGCTGAAAAAAAGGAGTTTGGTTACCATAAGGTCTCCCTTCTCAAAGAGAACCCCTTGTTCCATAACATGAGTAAAGAGCAGGTCGTATGGATGAGTCACGGCTGTATTGTTTCCGAGCTGCCACCAGATTTTGAATGTATCGCAACCTCGGACAATGCTCCAATCTCTGCTATCTATAACGTATCAAAAAATATCTATGGTGTCCAATTCCATCCTGAGGTAACCCATACAGAACAGGGTTTACAAATGTTTAAAAATTTTCTGTTTAGAATTTGTCATCTTACCCCCCAGGCTCTGGAAGAAACTTTCGTAGAGGATACAATTAAAAATATTCGCAAGACGGTTAAAGACGCCTCTGTCATATTGGGCGTGAGTGGTGGGGTTGACTCGACTGTTACTGCGATGCTTTTACACAGAGCCGTAGGAAAGCAGGCTATTCCTATACTCGTTGATACTGGTCTGATGCGGAAAAATGAGGTCTCAGAAATTATTGAGGCATTTGAGCAAAATCTCAAAATAAAACTACATGCTGTTAACGCAGCAGAAATCTTTTTTGAAAGATTAAAAGGGGTGGTTGATCCTGAACAAAAGCGGAAAATTATTGGAAATCTATTCGTGGAAGTCTTTGAAAGGGAGGCTAAAAATTTTGAAAATGTTAAGTTCCTTGCTCAGGGCACCCTCTACCCAGATGTGATTGAAAGTAATGCGGCTGGAGGTCCCGCAACTCTCATAAAATCCCATCATAATGTGGCTGGACTACCTGAGCGAATGAATTTGCGAGTTATAGAACCTCTGAGAAACCTATTTAAAAATGAAGTGCGTGAACTAGGGAAACAACTTGGCTTACCTGAAAATATGCTGAAGCGCCATCCCTTCCCAGGGCCTGGACTCGCTGTTAGAATAATTGGTGAGGTAAATAAAGAAAAGGTGGCCCTCCTCCAAAAAATTGACTCAATATTCATAGAAGAATTAAAGGCGAATATGTATTATGATAAGGTGTGGCAAGCTTTTGCTGTACTCCTCCCTATATCCTCTGTCGGGATTATGGGTGATAAACGCACCTATGGCTCTGTATGTGCCTTGCGTGCAGTTAATAGCCTGGATGGAATGACCGCAGATTGGTCGCACCTCCCACATGATTTGCTAAGAAAAATAGCAAACAGAATAATTAATGAAGTCCCAGGGATTAATCGGGTGGTTTACGATATCAGCTCAAAACCCCCAAGTACAATCGAGTGGGAATAAAATGATTTGTCAAAAAAAGAGTAAAATATTATTCGCTTTTTTCTTTATATCTATCCTCTCTTCTCTCGCATTAGAAGCGGAGACACCTCAAGCCAATACAGATAATATTGTGGCATGGGTAAAAGACACCCCCATTACATGGCTTCAATTACAAAACAGATATGAACTGCTTTGGCGAGATTATCAAAATAACCCAGAAGAATATCCTGAAGTTTCACCTGAAAATTTCCAGCAGGACTTAAAAAGAATTTCAATCCAACAAATAATCAAGGAGCTCCTTTATCAAATCTATGCCCAGGAACATAATATCTTCGTAAATGAAGCGGAAGTGAAAGAAAGTTTCAAAGAAATTTACGCTGGTAATGAACTCTTCTTTACAAATGGCATTTGGGACGAACAAAAATTCGTAGAGTTTAAAAACCGCTATCCCCAACGCTACAAAGACATTGCCGAGACCATTCGGAATGAACTTTTGAATACGAAAATCGAACAGATTATCAAAAACCAGTTTAACCTGACAGATTCCCAATTATCAGAAATTTATTTTAGGCAAAATTCAAGTCTCAGACTGGAATATGTTATCGTGCCAGATTCAATTATGCCAGATATGTTCCCCCCGACTCCTGCCTATCTGAATCAATTTTATGAACTTCATAAAAATGACTATACAAATCCAGAAAAGGTAAAGATTCGTTTCTTCTTTGTGCAAGACAGGGATTTTTATCCTCCTTCTAATGATACCTGGCAAGACTTAAAAACAGATACCTATCCAGATAGCGGGGAAGATCAAGCAACAGCCCATCCGCCGGCTGGCGGATACCTTTATGCAAAAGAACTTATTAGTAAATTAAATTCAAGAGAGGAAAAAGTCTCGTCTCTCAGACAGAAGTATTATCTCTTTGAGACAGAATTTCTTAACCGTGGCGACACTATAGGTGGACTAAAAAACAGCGAAAATATAGTAAAATTTGCCTATTGGCTTCAACCTGGAGAATTCTTCCCCTATCCAATCGAACAGGAAAAGGGGTGGCTTATCTTTCAAACTGTTGATAGGGGCAGAACCAGCTCAAGTTTTCTTGAGGAATCCCCACGCACTGTGTGGCTG
>JBNGDW010000062.1:0-9842 GCA_049975325.1 Cloacimonadia bacterium
CTACATCACCGCGAACCCTGAACTTACCCCTGCTGAAATCAATATCGTTCCGTTCATACTGCAGATCGGCGAACCGACCAAGCAGATGATTTCGCTCAATATAATCACCAACTTTTACAGAAACCATGCTCGCCTGATAATCCTCCGGCGACCCCAGCCCGCATATACAAGATACCGATGAAACAATTATCGCGTCATTCCTCGTAGAAAGACTCGTCGTCGTCGATAGCCTCAGCCTATCCAGGTCCGCATTCCTGCTGGCATCTTTTTCAATATAAATATCCCGTTGAGGTATATAAGCTTCCGGCTGGTAATAATCATAATAACTTACAAAATATTCAACCGCATTATGGGGGAAAAGCTGCCGTAGTTCTCCATAAAGTTGAGCAGCGAGGGTTTTGTTGTGCGAAAGTATAAGGGTGGGCTTATTTACATTTCTAATTACATTTGCAATGGTAAAGGTCTTACCGGAACCGGTCACTCCCAGTAAGGTCTGGAATCTCTTGCCAGAAAGGATGCCTTCGGTAAGTTCGTCTATTGCTCCGGGTTGGTCCCCTTTCGGCTTATAGCCAGATACTAATTCAAATCTGTCCATTTTTCCCAAACTTAAAATTTTTAATAGTCATTTTAAATATAGGGCATATATTACTTATTGCCAAAAAATTTACCAAAACTTGACAGCTATAAAAGTTCTCTTAAAAAGTTTTCTTATTAAGAAGGCAGATTTAGGGCCCATAGCTCATCTGGTAGAGCTCCCGGCTCATAACCGGGCGGTGAGAGGTTCGAGTCCTCTTGGGCCCACCATAATTCTTTCGAGACACTACAAGAACTGAATAAAAAAATGATGCTTTAGAGAGGAGAGACAATGGTAAAAATAGGTATTAACGGTTTCGGACGTATTGGAAGACTGGTCTTCCGTGCTATGCAAGAGAAAGAAGAAATTGGTGTCGTGGCTATAAATGACATTACTGACGCAAAAACATTGGGACAGCTCCTGAAATACGATTCTACCCATGGAAAATTTCCCGGTACTGTTGAGGTGCGAGAAGATTTCTTAGTTGTGAACGGCAAAGAAATAAAGGTTTTTTCCACCAAGGACCCGGCAGAGCTTCCCTGGAAGGAACTTGGGGTCGATATAGTTGTCGAAGCCACAGGCGTATTTCGTAAGCGCGAGCAGATTGCACGACATCTTGAAGCAGGTGCAAAAAAAGTTGTACTAACGGTTCCCGCAAAAGATGAGATTGATGCCACTCTCGTGCTGGGAGTAAATGACGCTATGCTTAAACCAGAGCATAAGATAATATCAAACGCCTCTTGCACTACAAACTGTCTTGCCCCAATTGTCAAGGTGATAAATGACAATTTTGGCGTGAAACATGGACTAATGACAACGGTTCACGCATATACGAGTGACCAGAGACTTTTAGATGCTCCCCACAAAGACCTGCGAAGAGCTCGCTCCGCGGCTGTAAATATAATACCAACAACCACTGGGGCAGCAAAAACCACGGGCAAGGTCATTCCAGAATTAGATGGCAAACTTGACGGTATGGCGATGCGCGTCCCTGTCCAAAATGGCTCGATTGTGGACTTCCTATGCGTCGTTAACAAACCCACCTCTGAAGAAGAAATAAACAGTGCTATGAAAAAAGCTGCCGAAAATGAACTAAAAGGCATACTGCAATATTCTGATGACCCATTAGTGTCAACCGATATAATTGGGAATCCCCATTCAAGCATCTTCGATGCAAGTCTAACAAGAGTTATGGAAGGTACTCTGGTTAAGGCTATCTCCTGGTATGATAATGAGTGGGGCTATTCATGCCGTGTGGTAGACATTGTTTTGAAAATCAGCAACTGGATATAGAGGAATATATACGCGCCATACTGTCCATATACCCAAACTTGTAGGATATCCGCAATATTGCGGATATACCGGAGTTAGGCGAAACGGCGATTAATTAAAGGATGATAATATAAAAATGATGCAAGCACAAAGGAAATCATCACAGGAAATTTTACATTTATTCGATGAAAAAGGAATAGACAATGGTTGGTCCTTTGATGGATTTAAACCATCAGATACAGGAAAGTGGACACATTGTTATCATCGTTATCCCGCAAAATTTATTCCTCAATTGGTTGAAAGGTTAGTTGAGGAATATATATCTCATGAAGAGGCTCATGTAAACGACCCATTTATGGGATGTGGAACTACCATTGTGACTGCCATTTCTCGTGGGTTTAAAGCAAGCGGGACTGACATTAATAAAATTGCCTATCTCGTCACAAAGGTAAAATCAACACCGATAGAACCAAAATACCTCAATAAAAAAATTGAACAACTTCTATTCAAATTGAAATCTCTGAACAGCTCGCAAAAAACACTATTTAATACTAAGATTGAACCGTTAATTCCTCAAAAACATCTTGAGAGAATCAATTATTGGTTCACAGAAGAAAATAAAAATGAACTCGGAAAAATATTGAGAGTCATTTATAACGAGGAGAATGAGACTATCAGAGATTTCTTCCTCGTTGCCTTCAGTCATATTTTAAAAAATTGTTCTATATGGCTTCAAGGAAGCACTAAGCCAACAAGGGATTTAAAAAAGAATCCTGCCAAGCCTTATAATGCTTTAAGGAAGCATTTAAAGAAAATGCAAAGAGGAAATGATAATTTTTATCAAGTTGTCCCACAAAAAGTTAAAGAGAATCTGAAAGAATATCTGAACATAAAATCTCAGGATGCCAAAACGCAACCTGTCGCTGATAATAGCGTAGATTTAATTGTTAGTTCTAGTCCGTATGTTACGAGTTATGAATATGCTGATTTACATCAACTTTCTACCATCTGGTTAGATTTTGCAGAGGACTTAACTGTATACAAAAAGGAATTTATAGGTTCTGCTTACAAACATTGTAATAATAAAGAGTTAAAAAGTAGTATAGGACAAAATATCGTTAACAAGATGCAGGGAAAGAGTAAGAAAATGGCAAAGGAGATCGAAACTTTTTTCATTGATATGCAAGAGGTATTTTCTGAAAGTCATCGCATCTTAAAAAAAGGTGGACGGTGTTGTTATGTAATAGGGGACACCATGTTAAAAGGAGTGGATATTTTGAATGCAGAAGTGTTTGCAGAAAGTTTGCAGTATTCAGGATTTATTATTGATAGAATCATTAAGAGAGAAATCCCGGTGAAAATTTTACCACAGAAACGGGACTTGAAAACAGGAAGGTTTGCTAATAATAGCGATGCAAATTCTGAAGCCTACCCTGTGGAATATATTGTAATAGGGTTAAAGGAGGAGCGAACATTATGAAATTTGAAGATCTGAAAAATCTATATCTTAAAAAGAGAGAGCAGTTAGGGGCCGAGACATACAAATATATATCAAAATTATTAAAAGAAGCGAAGGAGATTCACAAAGGGGATTGGTTAAAACATCCTACCCCAAATGGAGACCACGAACAAAGTTGGAGGGCTTTTAAAGGAAAAAATTTGGAAAAGTTGGTCCAATATATTATCACTGATGAAGTTGAAGATCTTGGATTGAAAGTTGTTAATGGTAATAAATTGGAAAGAACTACAAAACTATCCAAAGAATTAAGCCAAGTAAAAAGGAATTTAGCCATAGACTATGGGGAATTTGGATTACATTTACCAGATGTTGATATCATTATCTACAATCCTCAAAATTATAAAGTCTTGGCTGTCATTTCAAGTAAAGCTACTTTACGAGAACGGATTGCTCAGACTGGTTACTGGAAACTTAAACTTGTTCAAGATGAAGCAACAAAACACATTAAAGTTTATTTCATTACGCCAGATGAAGATGGAACACTCACTTATAAGAAACCGACTAAAAAGGGTAGAGCAATTGTGGAAGTAGATTTAGATGGCAGTTATATCTTAACTGAAGAGAAGATTGAGGAAAGCAACAAGGTGAAATTGTTTGAACATTTTATAGAAGATTTAAAGAGGTTGTTAAAAAATGAAGATTAAAAAACCTCCATTCGAGACGACAACATTATGGGACTTTCCAACCCAAAATTATGGGGATAACCCCCATGGTAACAATAAATATTCTGGGGTTACACCTGCATTTATTATCTGGAATCTTATCCAAAGATATACAAAAGAAGGTGATTTAGTAATTGATCCAATGTGTGGAAGTGGAACAACTATAGATGTTTGTAAAGAAGAAAATAGAAATGTTATGGGTTTTGATATAGTTCCTTACAGAGCAGATATAAAACAAGCTGATGCCAGAAAATTGCCTTTAGACAATGAAATGGCAGACTTTGTTTTTATTGATTCTCCTTATTCAGACAACATAAAATACAATGACCATCCAGATAATATTGGCAACATCTCTTGTGAAGAACCTATATTTTTTGAAAAGTTGGAAGGAGTCGTAAAGGAAGCGCATCGGATTTTAAAGCCAGAGAAATATATAGCTTGGCTTATTGGTGACCAAGCAAAAAAGAAAAAGTTTGTACCTGTTGGATTTAAAATGTACTCTATGCTTGAGAAGTATTTTAAGCCTGTTGATATTATTTGTGTAACAAGGCATAACCAAACATCAAATACATCAATTTGGCATGCAAGAGCAAGAAAATATAATTTTTATCTAAGAGGATTTAAGTATCTGATAATAATGCAGAAGATAAATAAATGAAATCGCCGCATCGCCTAACACAGCATATACGCGGCGGGCTTCGCCCTTGCCCTTCGGGACATTGCTCCCTCCGGTCGCAACGTCGTATATGCTGATTCCGTTATACAAAATCACCATCTAAGGAGAGATACAATGAAAGAATGGGAAAACCACATAAATGATAGCAAAGAAAGATGGGAAAAGAATGCAGGATTTTGGGACGACTATATGGGGGATGACAGTAATTCATTTCATAGAGAAATAGTCAAGCCTGATACAGAAAAACTATTATCTATAAAGAAAGATGACTTAGTTCTGGACACTGCTTGTGGAAATGGCAATTTTTCAAAGAGGCTTGCAGAATTAGGAGCAAGTGTTGTTGCCTTTGATTATAGTTCTAAAATGATAAAGCGAGCTAAAAGACGTTGCGATGAATATAAAGATAGAATTAGTTTTTCAGTATTAGATGCAACTGGATATAGAGGAATATATACGCGCCATACTGTCCATATACCCAAACTTGTAGGATATCCGCAATATTGCGGATATACCGGAGTTATGTGCAATTGTGGGCAGTGATTTGAAGACATCGAAAAATTAGAAAGGAGAAAAACAATGCAGAATATAAAAATATTGGAAGACTATTTTAGAGCAAGATATTTATTTTTCAAATGGCGTTACAGTTTAGCTCTTGTAAACAAGATTGCTTTGGCATTGGGGATGGCCTGTGTAACTGGACTTTTAGCCCAAATAAAAATCTCTCTTCCCTGGACTCCGGTACCAATCACCGGTCAAACTTTTGCCGTATTATTGGCTGGAGTCCTTCTTGGCAGACGGTGGGGAGGAATAAGCCAGGCAATATATGTAGTAATGGGTGTGGTTGGTGTTCCCTGGTTTGCGGGCTTGAGCGGGGGTTATAGCGCTCTCATTGGTCCCAGCGGAGGATATATAATTGGTTTTATCTTAGCTGCCTTGTTTCTCGGCCATTTCACTGACAAATATATTAGAGCAAGGAGTTTTCTTTGCATGTTTGCCCTTATGCTATTTGCCAATTTTGTCCTGATACATGTGCCGGGGTTATTACAGTTAGGACTATGGTTTCACATAGCCAAAGGCACTGGATTAACTCTTTGGAAGCTACTCTGGATGGGAACTATCCCATTCATTATTGGGGACATAACTAAAATTGTGGCAGCCGCAGCATTGACCAAAGCCATTACCCCTAAAGAAGCTTACAATGGTGAAGTGGATGCTGAGAAGGCAAAGAAATGGCGAATATTTTGAAAATTCGAGCTCACCACCTCTTATGCATACAAGGTTTTCAAGGGTATGGTTATAGTGAAGATTTCGTAAAGAATATGATTGAAATTATCGAGAATATAGATTCGAACCCTGAAGCACAAATAATTACTGAATGTGATGTTATGTGTTCTTGTTGCCCTTACAATGTAGAAGGGGTATGTCAAAAAAAGCCTGATTCTGCTCAAAAGGTTAAAGATATGGATATGCGAATTTTGAGAAAGTTAAATTTGAAAGATGGGACAAGAGGTAGAATCAAAGATTTTCTTTCCCTTGCAAATACAAAGATCAGAAATAGTTTTGATGTTCATATATGTGGCGAGTGTGATTGGAAAGAGAAATGCCTTTGGTTTATTTCACAAGACCAGTAAGATGCCCACAACAGCACATAACACAGCATATACGCTTCGGCTTCGCCTTGCCCTTTGGGACATTGCTCCCTTCGGTCGCAACGTCGGATATGCTGGGAACGTTAGCCGAAATCGAATTAATGGAGGTGGATTGATATGAAGAAAGAAGCACAGCACCCAATAATTCGATGCGTAAGGCAACAGGTTACTACACCTTAAACTAACTTCTGCCGCTTTATCAAATAGGCAAAAAGAGCTTTATCATAGGGGGTTAAAGTATTTATTGATACATAATCAATAAAAGCATTGCGACATCGAGCAGAAAAATACTTTTTCATCTCTTCCATTTTTTGGAGATATATCTTCTTGATCTCCCACGGCTGTGTTATTATCTCTTCCCCTGTTTCCATATCTACAAAACGAGTCTTTTTATTATATCTGAAAGCCAATTCCTGTTCGTCCAGAAGGTGAAAAACAATAACCTCATGCTTTTGATGACGAAAATGCTGCAACCCCATCATAATCTTGTTCGGATCATCTAATAAATCTGAAATAAGAATTATCAGCCCTCGCTTTTTGATCCTTTCAGCAAGATTGTGCAGGACCTCCGCGGTATTTGTCGTAGAAGTTGGTTCAAGCTGCGATAACTCATTAAATATGATGTTAAGATGGGATCTGGTTGAACGAGGAGGGATGTAGGTATGAATATGATCCGAAAAGGGGAGCAGCCCAACCCCATCCTGCTGTCGAATCATTAAATAGGAAAGAGCAGAAGCAAGCATCTTTGCATATTCAAGTTTACTTATTTTGTGAGATGTGAAACCCATTGATTTGCTACTGTCAATTAAAATATACGCCTTAAGATTTGTCTCTTCCTCAAACTTCTTAATAAAGTAACGATCGGATTTCCCAAATACTTTCCAATCAATATATTTTATCGTGTCTCCTGGTAGATACTCGCGATGCTCCAAAAATTCCACACTAAAGCCATGATAGGGGGACTTATGAAGGCCGGTAATAAATCCTTCGACAATAAGCCGAGCACGCATCTCAAAATTCTCTAATTTGGCTGCAACCTCTGGATCAAGATATTGTTTATTATTCACTTGAAACTCCGTCTATTTTGCTTCCATGCCCTTGCCTCTTTTTCTCCCTGAATACGCCAATATCATCTCAAATATTACCAACCCAAGAACAATCCAGAGCAGAATCTTCCACATCTCATATCCATAACGAGAGGTTAATATATGACTCTCCCAATCATCTGAAGACAAAAAATGAAATTTGGGTATAATCTCTGTGATTGCGGCTTTTTCATCAGGCGAAAGTATGGTTAGGTCACTTTCTTTCCTGGAGGTATTATAGGAAAAAATTTCTTTTAGTTCATCTTCTTGGAAGAGAAAATAATGCCCTTGAACATCTGTTTGTGTAAACTTGTCATCTTTTTGGATAGAGGTTACTGGAACAACCTCTCCTGTAGGCAGGTGGCAGTGGAACTCCCCTTTGCTGCTGATTGGGAATGAAGTCCCTGTAATATAATTATGCAAAGTAGACTGCTGTACGCCAAGATATCCACAAATATGATACATCAGAATAGGAAATACAGGCTGATATACCAGATTTGTCCAGCTATTCCTAAAATCAATAGCAGAGATTAAAAGGTTATCTTGGATAAGAAGCAAGGGTAAATCTGCTCCTGCAAGCAAAGGTATAAAATCAGGAGCATCGATTTTCAACATTTTCTGGACAGTGACCGAACGAAACATATCCTCTGTAAAAATTGTACAAATTGGATGAAGATTGTTGATAAAATCTATGTGAGCAGTGGTTGTATCCAACTCAACTATACTAACTTTTCGCTTATTAAGCCATTCCATAAGAGGACTTACTTGCGTGAGCATATCGTTTGGTATCAAAAAAAGTGCTTTCCCTTGCTCAAGTATTTGTTCGGCGAAAAAATGCATTTTTTCAGAAAAACAATTTGGATGATATAAAATAAAAAGTTGGTTACTTCCTATTATATTCTCTGTAACTTCGTCTGGAGTAAGCCACTGCCAGTCATTATCTGTAATAAGATCGAGAGCGGTAACTAAATGGTAGGCAGGTTGCTCACTTGAAATCACTGCGATTTTTGGGTGAGAGGTGGCAGAAAAGCTAAAATAGAAGGAATTATCATCAGGCAGTAGCTCATCCTTGACCTTCACTTCCCCAAAATATTTATCTTCTGCTTCTGGCGGCAATTCAAAGGCAACCTCCTTGCTTTGATAAGGACTCAGTGAAATCGCCTTCTCCGCACGAGTAATATTGTTTAATATCAAGGAAACAAGCACTGTCTCTGCTGGTTTATCTGAAAAGTTCTTGATAGTGGCTCGTATCTCTGGATGTTTTTCCCCGGTCAAAATCGCTGGCACAAACCAAGCTGAGATGGTACTTAAATTTGAAAATGTATCTGCGTGCTCTCTCACTGGAATTACAAAAATATCAGTTTCTACCTCGTCTTTTTTATCCTCAATATTTTGCCATATATGCTTCTGATTATCAGTAATAAAATAAATCTCTTTGTTAATCATATCAAATCTATTCAGCTCTTGCTCAGCGAGATCGAGCGCCTTGCTTATCGAAATGGCATTATCAGTAATCCTTATCTCATTAATAATTTCAGTAACTTCGAATGGTTTGAGAAAATATCTATGCTGATTGTTGAAAAGGCTATTTAGAGTCAATACCATTATCCGATCGCTACCATTCAATTTTTCTACAATATTTAGAGCCTGATTTTGGGCTCTATCAAGGAGAGTGTTATCCTCATCCAGATAATTCATGCTAAAGCTATTATCCACTATCAATACGATTGCTGTAGGTGCATGGGATTCAGCGGCTTCTGTTAACTCTGTTTTAATGACAGGGCGAGCAAGAGCCATAATCAGGAGTATGATGATAAGCACTCGCGTAATAAGTAGAAGAATCTGTCGTAAGTTTGTTATCCGCGCTCTACTCTGTTGAATCTCTTTAAGGAATCTAAGCGAACTAAAATAGATAGTCTTTGGTTGGTGCTTTACAAAGAGGTGGATAAGCACAGGAATTATACCTGCAACAAGGCCAATAAGCAATATAGAATTAAGAAAAGTAAGATTAAACATAATTCTTTATATAAGAATGATAAATAGGATTGTAAAGTAGATAATCAAAGATTTTGTAAACTATAGTCGTAGATACGGTAAATTTTATACAATTGCCCACCTATACGCTCTATTGGACATCGCATTTTAAGATTTTCTTCTAATACCCAAGATAATTCACCTGTTGCTCGTCCTGTTTTTCTTAAGGCGTTCTTGAAGATCTCATAATAAAATCCAAGGTCAATCCCTATATTTTTATACTTATCAATGATACCTAAAATTAGTACACGATATTGATTGATTTCTCGCCAGGCAATAAGGAGCTTGAGCCAACCGATTGGGAATAGACGGCCGTTAATCTTACTTAATGCTTGATTAATATTGGGTAATGTTAGTGAGAACCCAACTGG
>JBNGDW010000063.1:0-9801 GCA_049975325.1 Cloacimonadia bacterium
AAACTGGAATATGGAGATAATGCAGTTGTGAGGAAGATGACTTTGGTAGAATAAAGTTTAGACTGTTTTTATTCTGTTTAATCTGTCGGTAGACCTGTAAAAAATGAGAAAATTTGTTTTATATAATTTTTAAGGATATCCAAAAAGGAAAAAGAAATTTTCTATCACTTTTTCCATTTTTTATCACCCTCTTATTACTTATGATTTGTCCTCTTTATCTCTCCTTCGCATTGTGTTACTATCTAGGAAATAGAAATACCATAGTATTTTTTGTGGGCAACAGAGAAACAATTACCTCCAACTATGCTCTATAATAAGATTGATTAGTTCATCAAAATTTATTCCAGAAGCCTTTGCTGACATAGGGACAAGGCTGAGCCTCGTCATTCCTGGCAATGTGTTCAACTCAAGAAAGTAGAAATCTTTTCCATTGTATCTAAAATCAACCCGCGCATAGTCCCTGCAATAGAACGCCTCATAAATGGTAATTGCATAATCACTCACTTTTTTAGCCTCTTCCTGTGGAAGTTGTGCTGGCACCTCATAAACAGACTGGCCTTCAGTATATTTATGGGCATAATCATACCATCCCTGATTGGGCTTGATTTCTACTACAGGCAAAGCTCTGTTGCCCAATATCGGAACTGTGATTTCTCTACCATCAATGTATTCTTCTACCAATATCTCTTTATCAAACTGAAAGGCTCTATCCACAGCCTCTATAAACCTTACCGGATCTTGCACGATTGTCACCCCCACAGATGAGCCACTTGAATTTGGCTTTACAACCACTGGATAGGAAAGACAATTTGCATACTGCTCAATATCTCTATCTTTAGATGTAAGCCAGAGAAATATCTGAGGGACTGGTATACCAAGGCTATTAGCAAGGAGTTTACTAATTTTTTTATGCATAGAAATAAAACTCCCCATTCTGGTAGTCCCGGTAAAATCAATATCAAATGCTTCGAGCAGTGTCTGCCAGATGCCATTTTCTCCCTCCCCACCATGCAGACCATTAAATACGATATCATAATTGAGCGCTTTTATCTTCTTAAGCATTGCCTCATAATTTACCTTGCCATTGGTAACAAAGTCTATAGGATCGATGGGATAACAGGTATTGCCCAAATTTTTCAAGGCTTTGGCTACAGCCTCAGAGGTCTCCAGCGAGACTTCTCTCTCTTCTGATATGCCCCCTTGTAAAAGTATAACCTTCTTTTTCATTCTATTTCGTTAAAAACTCTTATGAATTTAAAAGTTTTGCAGTCTCCAAGGCAATCATTAACTCCTCATTGGCAGGCACCTTTAATATTTTTACTTTTGATGCTTTTCCTGTGAGGTCTATTATTCCAGGTTGGTGAAGAGCATTTTTATCAAGGTCTATTTCAATTCCAAGGCCATCCAGCCCACTACAAACCAATTCCCGCAGTAATGGCATATTCTCTCCCACTCCGGCAGTGAACACAATTATATCAACCCCATTTAGCACAGCATAATAGGCTCCTATATATTTTTTAAGACGATATGCATAGACATTGAGAGCGGTTTTCACTTTTTCATTTCCCTTTTTGTATTCATCTTCTATAACTCGCATATCATTACTTAATTCGGAAAGGCCAAGTATACCGCTTTGTTTATTAAGTACATCATTGACTTCTTTGCTGGTCATTCCAAGTGTATCAATCATATAAAGAGGGATAGCTGGATCACAATCTCCGCACCTTGTCCCCATAACAAGTCCTTCCAATGGAGTAAATCCCATTGAAGTATCAACCGACTTGCAATTTTTGATCGCAGTTATTGAAGCGCCGTTGCCAAGATGGCAGGTGATGATCTTCAGTTTTTCTATAGGCTGATTCAAATAGTTGGCAGCCTCCATCGCTACATATTGATGCGAAGTACCATGAAATCCATATCTTCTGATCTTGTGTCCCCTATAATACTCAAGTGGCAAGGCATAAAGGTAAGCATGAGGTTCCATGGTTTGATGAAAAGCTGTATCAAATACACCGCATTGCGGAATATTGGGCAAGAGATCTTGGCAAGCCTCAACTCCTTTAATATTATGAGGATTGTGTAAAGGCGCCAGTTTGCTACATTCTTTCATTACTTGTAATACCCTCTCATTGATGATTACCGAACCAGAAAACTCTTCTCCGCCGTGTACCAACCTGTGTCCTACCGCATCAATATCAGTCATCTGACGGATAACACCATGCTCAGGGTCGGTTAAATTACTGATAATCAAATCAATCCCTTGTGCATGGTTTTCTACCGTAAGTCGTTCTTTTTTCCTTTCAAAGCCAAGTGAAAGAAAAGTGAAGAGAGATATTTCTTCCCCTATTCTTTCCACTAATCCCCTTGCCAGAACCTCTCTTTTCTCAACTTCAATAAGCTGAAATTTAATTGAGGAACTTCCCGAATTTAATACTAATACATCCATTCTCATTCTCCTGCTTGGATTTTTGCTTCTGATGAATCCTTCTAAATAGGATGTTTAGATTCACCAAATATAATATTGATTTCACGAGTTGCATTCTCATTACTATCCGCAGCATGCACAGCATTTCTGCGTACATTGGTCCCGTATTTGCGCCGAATTGTGCCTGGAGCTGCTTGAGATGGATCCGTAGCGCCAACTATAGTTCGCAAATATCGGACAGCATCTTCTCTCTCCAAAAGTAGGGCTACTATAGGACCGCTTATCATAAACTCAATAAGACCTGAAAAAAAGTGTTTGCCACGATGTACAGAATAAAAATTTTCTGCAAATTCTTTGCTCATCTTAAACATCTTTATATCAAGAATTGTAAAGCCGCTTTTTTCAATAACAGAAATGATTTCCCCAATTTTTCTTGCCGAAACAGCGTCTGGCTTAATCAGAGAGATGGCTCTCTCAATAGGCATCAGGACTCCTTCCATATATTGTTTTCAGAATATTATTTAATAAGATGAACGAGAAGACCAGTTTTGTCAAGAATCATGGAAAAAGTTTCTCCGCTAAATTTTTGCTGTGGATTCTTTAAAAAAGATAAATATTTCGTCCTAAGATTTAAACATTTTCGAGAAGAGGGGCCTGAAATTATCCTTTCTTCAAAGTTACAAGTGTAGCGCCCCAGCCGCCAGAAGAGTGGTCGGCTAATCTATAAGAAATAACATCAGGTAGTTTATCAAGTATAGAATGTACAGTTTCTCTTAATGCACCGCTTCCTTTGCCGTGGATTATTCTAACATGCGTTATTCCTCTTTTCTGACATTCCCTTAGATAATTAGGGATAAGTTCCTTTACTTCTTTAGGCTGAAAAGTATGTAAATCCAGTATTCCATCAATGGGGAGTTCAGTAATTGACATTTTTTTACTCTGATTATTGGTTCATTACCAATCTATCCAAGATAATCACCGGACCTACTTGCTGATAGAATCAATTTTTTCAGGCGTGTCTATATCTTTCCCTTTCTCAACATATAAAGAAAAAGACAGTAGCATTACAAAAATCATTATCAGCATTTTCTTCATAATCTTCTCCGAATTTTTATCATGAATTATCCTTGTATTTTCTGTAATTTTACACAAACTTAAATAAATTTATAGTGTCAAGAATAAAAGATTGAAAGATTGAAAAACTTTTATAGATAATAGAGAAAAGTAAATGAGAAATAAATCACAAGCGCCAAACACGACTCGGGGTGAGCAGAGATTTTAAGCCTCAATGGTAATAAGGGGGACGAACATCTCTTTGCTACTCACTCCTCCATGATTCCCTATCAGAAATTTTTCCTTTTCACCAATAAGAAAATCCTTTATCACATAATTGTCCTTCATTATTAAAGTATAATCGCCGACACGGTCATACAATTTTCTGGAGGGTGAAGATAAGCCAAAGAAATTATTTTCTATAAGTTCTTCACTTTTTCTTAATTCACAGGCATGGCTAAAATACTCTTCAATGAAATCCTTAAATTGTTTCGTCAGTTTAGGACGCAGGTAGCAGTATGCCAGCCGCGGATCTCCACACAAAGGAAGTGCAAGGGTTTCCATCAGTTTCGGATAGTCATTTACACGGATTGTCTTGCTTTTTTCAGTATCAATAATTCCATGATCCGCAGTAATAATTAGAATGCTATTTGTCCCCTTTATCGACTGAACGAATTTCTCCATACCTATGTTTAGCTCCTCAAAATGCTTTTCCGTCTGTTTACTATGGACTCCATAATGGTGGCAGAGTGCGTCAAATTGGGACCAATAAGCGTACACAAACTTCTTTTTCCTTCCAGATTTTATAGCCTTTTTTGTCTTTTTGAAGAAGCCAGAAAGGTTTTTATCTTTGTATGATAACGTTTTGGCACCTCTGGTAAGTGAGGATGTATAGTCAGAATATGCTAAACTTTTCTTTGTAATCTGGAATGTTTTTCTTTTTACTATTTTCTGTGCTATATTTCTTTGCGAAAATATTTTTTCCGGGAAGACGCCTGCCCTACTGAATGGGCCTCCTCCAAATCTGGGTGAAAATGGCAGTATTTTAGCAACAGTTCCCAACTCTTTGAGATATACGAACCAGCCTGTAATAGCATGCTGCTGAGGAGCAACGCCGGTCAAAAATGAAGAAATGCATGCTGCTGTCGTGGAAGGGAAAACAGATGTTATCTTCTCCTTCAAATGCCTTCCCAAAATGCTATTTTTATCTTGCTCTTGTAGGTATTCGTATCCTATTCCATCAAGTACGATGAGTACAATGTTTTCCGCTTTGCTTAGCTGTGCTGAATCAAGTTTTGGCAATGGGTCATACAGAGTTCTTACATCACAGGCTGCAAGAATCGTATTTACTAAATTTACGATGGACCCATTTCTGTAATTCGGTAGATACATAGAAACTCCTACTATCAAATCTATAATCTTACTGTCCAAAGGCATTACGAAAAGTAAGAGAAAAAGGGAATTTAAAAAGTATGTTCGTAATTAGTCAAGTTTTAAGGTCTCTCCATCTCTACCATTTTCCAAAAAACACTAAATGGAAACATCTTATATTGAATTATTACAGGGAGATAGGGTAAATCCTCAGAAAACCAGAAAAACATCTTACCCTCGTTATTAAAGATATTATTAGTCAGGATATCTGTACGGGAATCTATATTATTGTCAATAATTTTCCTATACTCTGCTGAATATTTGAGGCAAGGAAAGGTTTTATCCTTAATTCTTACATTTTCACGATTGTGATAGGTAAATGTTACTTCCCAGATATTATAATCAGCAAAGCAACTAAATGAAAAATTCTCCATAGGAATCTGTTTACTTGCTGCAAAAAGGGTTGAAAAGAGGTCACGAGTATTAGGGGCAATTGGTACTTTGATCAAGGTGTTTTGTAACTTATTATTTATTTGTGCAATTCTCCTGTTTTGGTCAAAAACGATTACTTTTCTTTCCTCAAAATCATCCTGCACTATATATTTTTTATATTGCTTAGGTAAAAGATGAGAATCGCAGATGGAGATATACTTATTATCAATATAGTATAAAGCACTTATTATGCCTTTTGAGGTTGCATAGGCGTTGATCTGGCAAAGGGAGTCATCCATTGTATATACGATTTCCCCTTCTGCTACTGGCATTCCTAGATAGGTGATCTGGATATCAAATTTTGCTTTCTCTTCAGGAGAGGATATAGAGGAAAAAAGGCAAAGGCAAAAGATTAGAGAAAGAAGTTTAGATTTCAATGCAGGCTAAAAATGTCAGATTATTTTAGAATTTTTAATCTAAGGATTTTTATGCGTTGTTCGTCTAATTTTTCTACTGTAAATTCGAAACGATCGTCAAAAACCACTTTTTCTCCTTCCTCAGGTATCCTGCCGAAGAGTGAGTATAAAAATCCAGAAACGCTGTCAAATTCATCATCAATATTCATATTAAAAGATTCTCTTAATTCATCGAGATCGATAGAGACGTCTATGAGGTATTCTTTATTATTCAGTTTTTTTATATAGATTTTTTTCTTATCACTTTCATCCAATATTTCTCCTACGATTTCTTCAAGAGTATCTTCTAATGTAACCAGTCCAGAAGTACCTCCATATTCATCGACTACGATTGCCAAATGGATCTTATTTTTTCGGAAGTAATTGAGAAGATGATTAATTCGGATATTTTCAGGAACAAAATGGCATTTTCTCAACAGTGACCTGATAGTAGGAGAGGGTTTGCCAGTCTCCTCTTCCTTTTGCTCCCCGGTAGTGGTATTTTTTAAAATATCACCTGCACTGAGAATTACATCTTTTGCGTAAACAATTCCTATAATGCTATCTATGTTACCACGATAAATAGGGATGCGAGAATAACCTGAGTTTTTTATGACCTCAACCAGTTTTTCAAGCCCATCTGCAATATCTACAGCAACAATATCCACTCGGGGGGTCATGATCTCTTTCGCTCGTTTATCAGAAAACTCAAAGGCACTGTTTAATAGCTTTTGTTCATAGGTAGGGAGGGCAAAGCTTTCGCCATCGTGAATTATGCTTCTAATATCTTCTGGAGTAATTTGTACCTTTTCCTCAGCCATAAGAGCCTTTTTATTAGGTGTAAAAAGATAGATTAGCCACTCGAGAATTTTTACTATAGGGAAAAGGATGATTTTTAAAAAGCCAACAACAAGGGATACTCTTGGTGCAAATCTTTCAGCAGACTGAATAGCATAGGTTTTGGGGGTAATATCGCCAATTATAAGTATCAACATTGTTACGAGAATGATTTCTATGGTTAAGGCAACAGATTCAGAAATGAAGCTGACACTTTGACTTATTTGCAAAGCCAGCCCAGCTGATAAAGCGGATATTGCCACATTAGCGCTATCATTGCCCAATATTAGCGTAATCATTAACTGCTGTGGATGCTTAAGTAATCGGGCTGCATATTTTTGGTGTATAGCGTTTGAACGCTCAAGTTTTTTTCTATATGCTTTGGATAAGGAAAAGAATGCCGTCTCACTTCCTGAAGAAAAGGCAGAAAAGATAATGAATACTATAATAAGAACTATAGTTCCCGTCATTCTATTTATCCTTTTTACCTATCTTTTGTAAATAATATTCTGTTTTCATGTCCATTTCTTTTTCTGTTTCTTCTTTGTCATGGGAGTATCCCATCAGATGCAAGATGCCATGGGTAAGAAGCCTTTCTACCTCTTCTTGAAATGATACTTTATAATCTTGAGCCTGTGTTTCTGCCTTTTCAAGAGAGATATATACTTCTCCAATAAAAGGTGAACTTCCTGGAGGAGTAAAGTCAGAGGCAGGAAAAGCAAGTACATCTGTAGGGGATTGTATCCCACGAAATTTCTGATTTAATTTCTTTATATAAGAATTATCTGTCAATATAATATTTACAGATGTTTTGACTGCTAATTTTTCGTTTTCTAAGATGATATTTGCCAGTTTTTTTAGCCTATCATGATTGAGCATGTTAGGCATCTGGGAAAATATATTTATGTTCACTTGCTTAAATTCTCTTTATCTGATTTTTCTTCAGGATATGCTATGCGCTTCTGATAAATACCGAGCAAGATCGGCATTACCGCCTCTTTAATGAGTTTGAGCTCTTTCAACGATATCCCGGATTCAGAGAGCTGATCGGTTTCGATAAGTTTTTTTATTGCTTTGTCTACGGTGTTGCTGATTTCTTCAGATGTAGGATTGTCGAGTGATTTAGTCACTGATTCTATTACATCAGCGAGCATGACAACTGCGGCTTCTTTTGTTTGCGGTTTTGGCCCATCATAGAAGAAATTAGATTCATCAAATTTTTTGTCTGATTGAGTCGCTTCTTGATAGAAATAGCTTATCTGAGATGTGCCGTGATGTTGGCGAATTATATCGATAATAGCCTTTGGTAGATTATATTCTTCCGCCAATTTGACTCCATCCTCTACATGCTGTTTAATAATCTTGGCACTCTGTTCAGGATCCAGGTCATCATGAATATTTTGCTGATCTTTTATATTTTCTATAAAAAACTCTGGATTTTTCATTTTACCGATGTCGTGATAGTAACTGCCCACTCGGGCAAGCACATGATTTGCCCCAATTGCCTTTGCTGCTGCTTCTGCAAGGTTTCCAACCACTATACTATGATGATAGCTTCCGGATGCCACTTCAGCATAGTTGCTTAATGGCATCCTGCTAAAATCGCCTAATTCCAAGAGGTGAAGGTCTGTTACACCTGGGAGATGACGCTCTATAGGTTCTAGTAATGCCATGCTCCCGAGAAGTGAAATTACTGCACCTCCTACTCCCCAACCAAAGTTAGTTATGATCTCAAAAATTCCTTGTGGGTTCAATCCTCCTAAAATAAGATTTAATCCAGCCAGAAAAACGATAATATAAAACGCCGCATGATAGAAATCTCGTCTCTCTCGCGGATGCGGCAAAGCGATAAGTGCCGCCATACCAGAACACCCAATAATAAATGAGGTGGAAAAATCGAGGTTAAGAGGACCTGCGAACAAAAGTAGATTTACAACTCCAAAAGTCAGACTTGCCGGTACACCAACCAAAAAAGCGAGTAAAATTATGGGTAGACCAAATGGGACGAGATAAACCGAAATTCCTTCTATACTTTGTGCGAGTATCAGGAGTATGGCAAGAAGTAAGGTAAAGCCAACAAAGGTTCTGAAAAGTGCTTTACTATTGAGTATCTCTGGATGTAAAAAGTAAAAGAAAATAATAAATAAAGACAAAACCAAAAAGATATAGAGAAACTGTGTAATGAGAGGCATTATCTGAGGTGCTATAGAGCCTGTCTCCTGGTGTTGTGCTCTATTTAATGCCTTGAGTTTTTTATATATATCCTCTGTAACCTTTTGATGTTCTTGGACGATTAATTCGTTTTCCAGAACTTCGCCCGTTATAGCAGGTACAGATGCCCGCGCCTGACGAATTGCTTGCTGGGTTTTTTGTTCGTCGTAGACAATATTCTCAACCAGAATGTTATCTAATATTTCTGCAAAAAGAGTCTCCCAGTTCCTATTCTTAATGATGTCCCGGTTATTTTCGATGGCAAGCTGTTTTGCTTTATCTTTTGTGATTAGGTCAGCAGAGGGAATCTCGCGCTCTCCCTCGACATCGATTAAGATTATCTTCTCCTTTTGGGACTGTCTGTTTATTAAGCCTTTTGAGAAGATAATGCGAATGCTCTGCTGCATTCTTTCATAAATAATCTCCGAATTTTCTTTTAATAATTGATAACCGTATGGGAAAATGTTATATCCTGCTTGTTTTAGCCTTGTATTTGCCTCATTTTCAGATACATTTTGGGAAATGAGCTGTTCTACGAGCAGAAAGAAGTTGTCGAGTTTCTTGTGTGTCTGAAACAGTGCATCTTGCGAAACTGTGTAGCGGGGGAGGATGGTTTGTTCTATCTGGTCCCGCTTTTGCTGTAATACTTCCTCATCTTCGTAGATTGGGAAGGTAAACGGTGCGATAATTGTGCGAGGTGCAATTTCACCGATTTCTAGTTGAATTTCTTTTTGAGAAAGAGTTTGATTACTGAAAAGGAGATTAACAAAGAAGATAACAGCAGCGGCTATGGCAAGAGTAATGAATGCCTCTGTCAGTTTCTTGCTGGTTCTTGAATTATTCATAATTTGCTTTGAGGGGCGTGCGTCCTTTTCTTTCAAGAATAGTTTTTTGGGGATCGTGATTAGATGTAAAAAGCCCCTTATTTTGAGATAATAATTTTGTTCTTTTTATATATCTCCCTAATAAGGGGCTAAGTATGGAAATCAGTCTCTTGGAATGCGAAGAATTTGGCCT
>JBNGDW010000064.1:0-3560 GCA_049975325.1 Cloacimonadia bacterium
GTGTAGACCTTGGTATACATGACCTGCCTGAAAATATTCAGGATTTACTCGGCAGACTCAAGTTCCGAACAAGCTTTGGTCAAAATGTGCTTCAACATAGTATCGAAACAGCTCGGATTTGTGGTATGCTTGCAGCAGAACTTGGACTTAATCAAACTCTTGCAAAAAAGATTGGACTTCTTCATGATATAGGAAAAGCAGTAGACCATGAAGTTAACGGTTCACATCCAGAAATAGGTACAGAAATTGCGCGCAGGAATAAACTCTCTCCTATCATAGAAAATGCTATAGAAGCTCACCATGAAGATGTTGAAGCCAAATCCCCTTATGCAGTTCTGATACAGGCAGCTGATGCAATCTCGGGGTCTCGCCCCGGAGCCAGACGCGAAACACTCGAAGCCTATTTGAAACGCCTGGAAAAATTAGAAAGTATAGCCTCATCATTCGAAGGTGTTTACAAATGCTTTGCCATCCAAGCCGGCAGAGAAATTCGTATAATAGCAGAAAATAATGCAATAGATGATGCCCAGGCTGAAATGCTTGCCTCAAATATAGCAAACAAAATTGAAACTGAACTCCAATATCCAGGACAAATAAAGGTAACTGTCATCAGAGAAGTGCGAAAATCTGCTCTGGCAAAGTAAACTAACACCAAGCCAATGATTAAAATTCTATTTATCGGAGATATTTTTGCAAAACCAGGAAGAAGGATTATTACCAGCCATCTTCCAAAAATCATTGAAGAAAAAGGAATTGATTTAACAATTGCAAATGGAGAAAATCTCGCAGGCGGACTCGGTATAACACCTAAAACTGCCCAGGAGATGTTCAATGCTGGTATTGATGCTCTAACTACTGGCAATCATCTCTGGGATAAAAAAGAAATAATCGAATATTTACCTGAGGAGCCGAGGATCTTACGTCCGGCAAACTATCCACCAAATGTCCCTGGTAACTGCCTGTTTTTCTATAAGGTCAAAAACAAAGGTAAGATTGCTATATTCAATTTAATGGGACGCATATTCACCCTCTCTATCGATTGCCCCTTCCGCACCGCAGACTATTATATATCAAAGATCCATGAAATGGAGGACACAAAAATAATATTTGTAGATTTTCATGCCGAAGCAACTGCTGAAAAAATGGCATTGGCATGGTACCTCGATGGCAGGGTTTCAGCTGTGATCGGTACACATACTCATATACAAACAGCTGATGAACGTATCTTACCAGGTGGCACCGCCTATATTACAGATGCTGGTATGACTGGCTCCCATAATTCGGTTATTGGAATCCGGCCACAAGATGCAATCAATCGCTTCCTCTTACAAATCCCTTCCAGATTCAATCCTGCAAAGGAAAATCCCATATTGAATGGAGTGATAATCACGGTTGAAGAAAATTCAGGAAAAAGTCTTGACATCGAACGACTAATAATCAAAATTGAATCCAATTAAAATTAGAAGGTTGGTATGGCAAAAATTCTAAGTGGAAAAGAAGTTGCACAGAAAATCTATGATAAAATAGCTGATGATGTAGAAAATCTTCGTGAAAAAAGTGTCATACCTAAATTAGTAATCTTTCTAATTGGAAATAATCCCGGTGCTTATTACTATTCCCAAAATATTATAAAAAAGGCTCATAAACTAGGTATCAATGCTGAACTCATTGCCATGGAAAAGGATATCACTGAAGAGGGGCTGATAGCACTTATTCAAAAGGCAAATCAGGATAGTAATATTCACGGCATCCTTGTTCAGCTGCCTCTCCCCTCGCATATCAATTCCATAAAGATTATAATGTCAATCGCTCCAGAAAAAGATATTGATGGTCTCCATCCTCTTAATGCAGGAAAATTAATGTATGGCAACGCTCACTTTGTCCCGAGCACTCCTTCTGCTGTAATGGAAATACTCAAGTTTTATAACATTAAAACAGACGGAAAGCATGTGGCTATTCTGGGCAGAAGCAATATTGTTGGAAAGCCACTCGTACATTTACTGCTCCAAAGGAATGTTTTTGGTAACGCCACTGTAACTATCTGCCACACACATACCAAAAATCTTCCTGAAATTACAAAAACTGCTGACATACTCATGGCATCTATTGGGAAACCGCGTTTTGTTAAAGCCAATATGATAAAGAAAGAAGCAGCAGTAATCGATGTGGGCATAAATGAAGTACAGACAGCAGATGGGAAACAAATTCTCGGAGACGTTGATTATGAAGATGCATTCCCCTATGTATCGGCGATTACCCCTGTCCCAGGTGGTGTTGGTTTGGTTACCACTGCTACTCTTTTGAGCCACCTTGTACTATCTGCCAGCAAATTGAAAAAAAAATTAAATCTATAATAAATTTTTTCTTGACAAGAAAAATACAAAAATAAAAAATGTCTGTTATAAATTATGGAGGCAGGATGATGAAGCATAAATCATTCACTATTTTGTGTATAATAGGGTTATCCATTACCTTAACTATCTTAGGTTGTGGAAGGAGAGGTTCTCTTAATCCTAACACCCCACCCTATATTGAAATTTCTGAATATAGTGGTATTGAGAAGCCTGACACATTAGCTGATTCTACCTTTTTTGAAGAAATTGGTGACTACATTGACCCTGCTATTTATGACTCGCTCTTTTACCAGGTTATTTATTGGCGAGCTTATGATGAAGATGGTGTTATTTCGAACTTTGCTTACAGAATAGGTACTTGGGACTCAACTTCAGGTGAGTGGCTTTATGACCAGGCTTATGGCATAGAAGTAAATGAAGAGGGCTGGGTGCTGCACGAACAACCTAACGGTGAGTTTAGTATGTGGACACCTAACCCGAATAAACCTTATGCAAGAGTATATTTCCCATCCAAAGACACAACAGATTTTCGCAAAAATTTCGGCAAATTTGAGGTAAAATGTAGAGACAATAGAGGAGAAATATCTAATACTGCAAAGAAATATTTTGCTACCTATTCTGAAGTCCCAAAAACATCTATAAGTACCTCGCAAGGTGTAATAGACTCATGCCGGGTAGGAACTGCAATTAGATTTAAGTTTATGCCCATTGATCTTGATCCTTACGGTCTGGGAGAAGAAGCAGCATACTATAAGTACAGACTCGTCACTGTGCCAAGGATTGGAGCACGGGAAGACACCCTTGGAAAGGGCTTCCCCGGTTATGAATTTGGTATAGGAAGCGAAATATTGGATAGTACCGACTGGTACTCCACAGATGGTTTTGAAAAACCCGATGAGGTATTCTTGCGAGCTGAGTACCCACCTGATGACCCGTACAAGGATCGAAAACCTCTACTAGTTGCAAATGATCTAAATGAACTTACCCAAATCCAGGTAAAGGCGGTGGATAAGGCTGGAATAGAAGACCCAAACTATGCAAAAATGACCTTCTTTGTTAGAGATTATTTTAGGCCAGAAACCAGAAGCTTTGAAATAGCTACAGATAATCAAAAATATTGTAACATCTTGCCCAGGATTTTTGTTTTAGGAGAAAATCATTATCTCTCTTACCTTGAATTTTCTGACGACAGACCCAAAAAAGTCG
>JBNGDW010000064.1:3570-9641 GCA_049975325.1 Cloacimonadia bacterium
TGGAGATCTGACAGCCCTATGGTCTAATGACATTGAAATACATCTGAGATGGGAATACTTTGGCGAGTATATGCCAAAAGCAGAAGCCGGCGTCCTCTCGCGAACTTATAAAGGATATACTTTCCATTACGATGAAAATCTGCCAACCCTCTTTAGCATAGAAGAAGGCTTGCAATTGCCTGCTGGCTATTGTCAATATTATTGTGAGGTTGAGTATATGGATATCCAGCTGGATAGTACTGTTACAAATCTACCCCCATTATCAGGTATTATTATAGAGGATGAATTTGGTGAGTGGATGCGAGTCCCAATCACTCAAGACCAGCGATGTAAACTATTTGGTCTCTCTCCTGGAACTCATACATTTAGAGTACGAGCAGTAGATTTCCAGGGCGCTGTTGACCCCACTCCTGCTACCTTAGAATTCAACCTTGTGCAAATGGAGGATACCAAAAATGGTGTACTCGTTATAGATGACACACCGAACAGTGACACATTTTCTCCAGAAGAGGAAGTAGACCTTTTCTATCAAGAGCTGTTTTCGAATCTGCAACCCCCTGTATATGATATAGAAGATTTTGTTGATATAAGCAAACTGAATAGATATGGCGACGGAATTGGCCATCAGAAACAACCATCATTTGCTCCATCAGACCTGATAAACTATAAATTAATAATCTGGCATTCCAACAATCCTCAAAAAGGTTATGATGAAGGCTGCCACTTTACTAATCACTATAATATCTTGAGTTTATACTTAGAATCTGGAGGGAACATCTTATTTACAGGTGGAAAGAATCTAAAAGATAGAACCACTGAAGTAAAACCATTTCTGAAAGACTATGCAGGATTTTCTGATGTGCATTATACAATGAATCGTAGTATATCTGACTACTTGATGCAAGCTGATTTTGTTTTTTCCCAGGCAGAAGGTCTAGAAAACTATAACGATATTAATGTAAATCTACATCTTCTCGTTAATCGTTATGATGCGAATATTGTATTAAATCCAAACTTTACTGATTGGGAAGATGCTCTCCCAGATGACTGGATTATACGAGAAGGAATTATTATAGATGAAGATTCCCCCACCTTACACAAGCTCATAATATCTTCTTCCACTCCAAAGTATGTATATCAGACGATCCCATTGGAACCCCTTGAATTAGAAGACAAGACATCGTGTGATAGCGTAAAATGCAAGTTAGAATATACAAGCTATGCCACAAGCGGAACATACAAAATTGAAATATATGACCCTAAAGAAGAAATGACCTTACAAGAGTTCATTCATGATAACACTGAAGAGGATGAGCACGACTTTATACAGTACCTCTTTATTCCTACTGAGTGCGATAGCATAGAGCTGCGTTTGTGGACTTCTGATTCTGGAGCACTGACATATTGGGATAATCTTTCTCTGAAATTTGGATATTGGATGCCAGAATATTTTGGCGCAACTGCTTTTCGTTTTAATGGGATAGGTGGGATTACCTATTTTGATTTAGGTGAAGCAACTCCTATCTACCAATTCATACATGACTCACCCAATGCTCAAGGTTATATTGCCAGTAAATATGCCAAGCCATTTGCAAATGGCAAGGTGGGTACAACCTATATTCTCGGCTTCCCATTATTCTATATCCAGATGGATGACGCAAAAAACTTTATTGGCCAAGTGTGTAACGACATAGGATTATCATATTAAAGGAGATTACAATGAATTTAAAAAAATGTTTACTTATAGGTCTTTTCATTGGCTGTCTTACCGCAAATCTATATGCTGAAATCTATCCACCCCCCCCGAATTTTACGGTATCTAAGGGGGAATATGCGGATTCGATAAAAGTCAGGTGGTCTGCCCCCACTCCCCCTGAGTTCGGAGAAGGCTTTGAGGCTGGCATCGTTCCACCAGAAGACTGGGATACGATAGCGACAAATCTTGACTATTCATGGCAGATTATAGACCAGCCTGCCTACGCCCATTCCGGCTCCTATGCTGCCTGTGTTCCATATACCTTCTCAGAAGGAGAATTTGAGGGCTTTGGAGAAAACCTTGTAACAAATGGTGACTTTTCCGCATGGATTGATACTCTGCCTCAATACTGGTACAAATCTACCGAGGATATAATTATTGATAGCCTTGCACAAGACAGCTTATACCTTGCCTTTAGCGCTTCTTCTCAAACATTCAGATATGTGTACCAGGGCCTTTCAGTAGACAAATATGCAAAATATAAACTTACATTCGCGAGTAAACAAGATCCTCTTGAAAAAACCTACAAAATCGAATTGTATAATAAAACAGACAACAAAGTATTATGGTCAAAAAAGGACCTTAATAATATTGAATGGGAAACTTTTGAATTTGATATCCACACCTCATCCTGTGATTCCCTTGAGATACGACTATACCCGTCCAAGCAAGGAAATACAACTTACTGGGATAATATCTCATTTGAGAAATATATCTATGAAGCGCCAAATCAAGACGAATGGCTGATTTCACCGAATTACAGTGTAGAATCTGGCGATGAACTTACTTTCTGGTTAGGTACTTCAAAAACTTATGGCGTGAACTCCCCTGTGTATGTATTGGCCCTGCAAGAGGGTGAAGTAACTGACACACTCCTAGTGTGCGACGGTAGTGACCATTCGGATGGCCTATGGGAATATAAGGAATATTCCCTTCCTCTTGTAGAGTTTGAGAATTCTGAAATCCAAATTGCCTTCCGCTACCTGGGCGGTAATGGCGATCTCGTATGTTTAGACGATGTAGGTATAGGCGGTGAGAGAAAAACCGATCTTGCCTTTTTTGTCACTCCTGTAGAAAAACCCACAACAAGGTTCGCCTCCCGAGCTCCAATTAATACCAAGAATAACAAAGCGACTGAGCTAACGGGATATTCACTTGAAAGAAGATTCTGGGATAAAAAAGGAAGATATGAAGAAATCTTCTCAACTGAATCACCTGCTGATACTCTATTCTTTGATACAAATGTTGGTAGCGATACTGCCTATGTATATCGTGCCCGGGCAATCTATAATGATGTGATACCTAGTGAATACACTGCTGAGGATTCTCTGGGATATGTGATAGACAATAACCCACCCAATCAGGCAATAGGAGTCTCAGCCTCCTTTGATGATTTAGCTGCCTCAGGAATATTCACATTAAACTGGAGATCTCAGGGCTGGCTCAACGATACAATATTGGTAAATCCATCAAGAGACCTCCAAGGATTTAAGGTATATGATACCTATGAAGATACTACAATCTTCGCCTCAGTAGATGTAAATTTCGAAACTTCAGAATACAAAATTGAACGGAGTAACTCACTTCCGGCTAGACCTCATATACTTAGTATTGCTTCCATAGATGTAGCAGGAAATGAGAGTGACCTTACTGAACCTGTTACGGTCACGGTCCTGCCTCCTCCCTTTCTAACAGCCGCTTCTAACGAAACGGATTTGGAAAATAAAATCAGGTTAAGAATAAGCAAATATTATGGCGAGGACTGTACACCAGCAGATAGCATTAGAATATACAAGGGTATAGATCCAGATTCTATGAATTTCTTCTATGGGTTTAGGCCCGCAAACTCTACAAAAACAGTTTCATATATAGATACTGCAGTAGTCAATGGGACTGAATATAGCTATTATGCAACCTTTATGTATGATTGGGGAGAATCTATCAAGTCTATTACCAGGACAATAGAACCAAAATTTGTTATCCATAACATCGAGAATCTTACAATTGATACTACAGAAACTGGATTATCATTCTCATGGGAGGTGCCCGATGACCCTGATTATGCTGGCGTGTATCTCTATACTCATAAAACCTATCCCATGGTTTATGTGGACTCTGTTTCCGTAGACACCACTCCTTATATCGAATTTTCTGATCCGGGCCTCTATACTTTCTATTTTGTCCCATTTGACCCGCTGGGCAACAGAGATTTTGAGACCGAAATAATACTTGAGAATCTAAATGTAGGACTCACTGAGGTTACTGAAACTTTTGATAGCGGCTTCCCTCCTGACTGGGGGATATTCTCTCCTGAGGGTGGAGATGGCATATGGAAAGCAGGTGAGGATGGCAGTAGTCAATGGTTTAAGATCCCCGCAGGCGACAGCATATATGTATATATAAATGATGATTCATTAGGACAGTTTGGAACCAGCAATTGTTATCTTATGCTACCTGAGATTAGTGGACTGACTCCTGACGATAAAGTTTTCTTGCGATTCAACTCTTATTTTAAAGAAGAATATGATGGCACTGCTTATATAGCTCTTAAAAATAATGAAAGTTGGAGAGATATTATTGAAATATCTGAAGATATTGACAACTGGAGCCTGCGTGTAATTGACCTCTCTTCTTATATACCAGACAATGGCACACTTCAAATAGCATTTCATTATGATGATAAAGGCACATGGTCCCAGGGTTGGGCAATAGATAATGTCTCAATCCTGACAACATCTACTGACATGAAAACCACATTAGGAGAGAAGATAGTAATAAATGCCCCATTTAAGATATGGACAAACTATCCTAATCCGTTTAGCCAATCTACTAATTTCTCATTCTACCTTAACCAACCTGCAACTGTTTCTCTGGAAATCTATAACATATTGGGCCAAAAGGTACGCACCATTGAAAAAGGCAAAGAATTTCCTGCAGGGAAAAATTACTTACGATGGGATGGAAAAACTGATGCAGGTAAAAGAGCCACACCAGGGATCTATTTGTATCGGATAGATGTAGACGGAAACTCCAGAGTAAACAAAATGATGCTTTTGAGATAAAAAAGCGGAAATAAACAAAAATATAAGGGATGAGGCTCCTGTAAGAGTTTCATCCCTTTTTTATTTACGAATAGAGCCTATCTTGCAGGAAGTTGTAAAAATCAGTTCTAATCTTTTCATGTACAACTTGTAAGGCACGACTGTATGCCTGCTCAAGATTGATATGCCCCTCCCTACCATCAGCCGTATATGTATATGCCTCCCTTTCCCTAAGTCTATCAAGTATGGTAATAGAAAGTTCCCATCGCACAAAGTGTTCAGCACGATTTAAATCTATTTCATCAACTGAAAAATGGGCTACAGCCTCTATATCAGGTTTAGCCATAGAGTCTGATGGCATCACAATAAAACCAAAATTTGTTATTGTTTCCTTCAAATATTCTTGTATTTGCTCTCGATAATCGCCAGAAGTTTTGATCTGAAATGAGATAGATGTTGCCACTCTTTCCTGCTCATTCTTCAAAGCCGAAGAGATGAATATGCTTTCTATTCCTTCGTTAAAAGGTGAAATAATCCTCAGCTGAGAGTTGAGTATCTCTGTCACTTCTGCTAGTTTGAGCGCCTTATTAAGATATTTTAGCTTTTCAAGTTTATTATCACTTGACTGACAGAGTTCGTAAAACTCAGTTATCTGCGCGTTGTTCCTTCTGATATCCTCTTCATAAAGGGCAGCAGTATCCAGCCTATCCAAATAGGCAAGTACATAATATGTACCTGTGCGAGAATCAAAGAATGATTCTCCAATTTTTATATTCTTCAGTGTCTGGTTTATAGTAATATTGGAGATATTTTCAATCTGCTCCTCTGAAAAAGAATCCACATCACCCTTTGCTATTATTTCCTGATACCTCTGCGATAATCTTTGCTCAGCCCGAACATCAACCTGAAATATCTTTGCCATATCTGTATAAGCATTTTGCTCAGCAGATTGTTTGGTGTCACCCGCACCAACGGTTGCAAAATAAAGAGTTTCAGGATATTTGAGAGAAGGGTTGCTTACCCACTCAGGCATTGGGCTAGTTTCAAGCTTCTTGTTTGTACTGCAGGAAACCAATATCAATACTAAACAAAGTATGATTAAGATCTTACTTCTCATTGTAGCCACCTTTCTTTCCCAGAAGCCCTATTGGACTTTCTGGACCTTTTATTTAAAAAAATCTTTGCCAGAAATAGGCAAGAAACAAAAAGGAATTTATACGAATATTACTGATGCAATACTTATCTATAAATAAGAAAACGAGTCCACCATATTA
>JBNGDW010000065.1:0-9369 GCA_049975325.1 Cloacimonadia bacterium
CTGAAAATACTCTATCCAAATATTAGCCTTTATCTCGTGGAATCAACCCATAAAAAATCCCTGTTCTTACGAACCGCCATTAAAAAACTCGACCTTCAAGATTCTAAGGTAATAAATTCTCCTTTAAAATCTATAGACGATTCTCTTGCTGAGTCGATAGATATAATTGTATCGCGCGCTGTTAAATTGAAAGAGGATGAATATCAGAAATGCTCTTCACTGCTAAAAAGAGGTGGCTTCCTATTACTGTACAAAGCAAGAGAATTTCAAGATGATATCGATGTCTTTCAAAGAACTGGAATAAACGCATCAATAAAAGTTATCCCCAAAAATCATGGATTTTTAGGTATAAGAAACTTTGTAGTAATCGAGAAACAATGAACAATGTTTTTGTAATCGCAAATCAAAAAGGGGGAGTGGGTAAGACCACTACTGCCATCAATCTTGCTGCCTCATTGGCAACTTTTGATAAATCTGTATTATTGATAGATATGGACCCTCAAGCGAATTGTACCAGCGGCGTCGGGGTGAATAAGGAAAGACTAAAGACACAGATATATGACCTGTTGCTTGGCAAAGATGCGCTCCTTTCAGCAATCTATCCAACTTCTATTCCAGGACTGAAAATTATTCCCGCTTCAATGGATTTGATTGGAGCTGAAGTAGAGCTGCTTTCCCAACCTGGCAAGGAACAGCGGCTAAAACCTATTATAAAAAGAGTTATTGATAATTTTGAGTATATCATTATCGATTGCCCTCCTGCTTTAAACATTCTTACGATAAATGCGCTGACGGCAAGCCGCCAACTGCTTATCCCGATCCAGTGTGAATATTATGCCCTTGAAGGGATTGCACAGCTCCTGCGAACAATCCAGCTCGTTAAAAAAGGACTAAACCCTGAGTTGGACATATTTGGAATAGTGCTCACAATGTATGATCGTCGCCTTGTGCTTTCTGAACAGGTTGCAAAGGAAGTCCGTAGATATTTTGGAGACAAGGTCTTTGATACTATAATTGATCGAAATGTAAAACTCAGTGAAGCGCCTGGCTTCGGCAAGACCATAATAGAATATGATATAAATTCTCGAGGGGCACAAAATTATCTACGATTAGCAATGGAAATTATAAGATTAACTGAAAAAGGAGAAAAAGCCAATGAGTAGATTAGGTAAAGGATTAGAAGCCTTGATTACAGTTACCGAAGATGATACCAAACATGTCAGGCTTATTGAGATTGACAAAATAAAATTTAATCCCTATCAGCCACGCGGGAAGTCTGACCAGAAAGATTTACAAGAATTGGCAGATTCTATCTCGAAGAATGGTATTATCCAGCCCATTGTAGTGAGGAAGAGTGATGACGCAGAGTATGAATACGAATTGATAGCGGGTCAACGGAGGCTCAATGCAGCTCAGCTTTCTGGCTTTGAAAAGGTTCCAGCAATAGTTCGTCAGGCAAAAGACAGAGAAATGCTTGAACTCTCTATAGTTGAGAATATCCAGCGTAAAAATTTAAATCCGATCGATGAGGCTAATGCGTATCATCGCCTGGCGACCGAGTTTAAGCTGTCACAAAGCCAGATAGCAGGAGTTGTTGGTAAAAAAAGAGTTACAATAACAAATTCACTCCGTCTCCTTAAACTCCCGCCCTCTGTCAAAGAAATGTTGGTACAGGGTAAATTATCTGCAGGCCATGCCCGGGCTATTCTACAAGTTGCTCCAGAGCTACAGGAAGAGTTTGCTTTAGTTCTATTCAAAAACAATGTTTCCGTGCGTAGGGCTGAACAGCTTGCCCGCAACTTTGGAAAGCAGAAACTATCCTCAAAAACGGTAGAGCAGGATGAAAACATCAAGTCTCTGGAAAATCAACTTTCTAGATTATTGGGCACAAAAATCAAAATCACTGGAACTCAAAAAGGGAAAATAGAAATTCATTTCTATAATCCTGAAGAACTTAATCGGATTATAGAATATTTAGAAGGGACGCGATGGGCGTAGATACGATTAAATTCATTCTGCTTGTTCTGGTGGTTCTGGCGCTGATCGCCTACATAGGTGGTTCAATATATCTCATAGTACATCAATCGCGGAAAATAGAACAGCTATACACAGAACAAGAGGCATACATTAAAAGTATTGCCCAATTGGAAAAGAGGCTTGGAAGCCAATTAGCTAGCAATGAACAAGCTTTACCTTCAACCTCGCCACCCAAATCCTTTACAATACAAAACCAAAATCAATATGTCCCAGATCGATCTCCTGTTAATGTTTTTCTGCTTACAAAGGGATATCAGCCTGATAAAAACCATCTTGGAATTGACTTAGCTGGGAGGATTGGAGACCCTGTTTTTGCAGCTGGGTCAGGAGTAATTGAAAAGGTCATATTAGATGATAGTTTATATGGAAAGACAATTTTAATTGACCATTTAAATGGTTGTAAGTCATTTTATGCACATAATGATTCGGTTCTGGTAGAAGCAGGTAAATTTGTCAGAAAGGGAGAAAAAATCGCAGAACTTGGAAATACTGGTAAAAGTTCTGCACCACATCTCCATTTTGAGATAATTGTAAATTCCGAAAGGATTGATCCTGAACCAATGATCAAAAGAAAATAGCGGAGGTCATATGCCAAAGGATTCATTAGAAAAATTGAACACTGTAATTTGTAAAGATGTCAAAGTCATAGGCGAAATACATTCTAATGGGAGTGTCAGAATTGACGGAGAAGTGGATGGAAGCATTGAGGCAAATGGGCTTCTAACTATCGGGCCCACAGCCAATGTAAAAGCCGAAATCCATGCAAAAGAAGCAGTTATTGCTGGAAATGTTGATGGAAAATTAGTTATAGACGAAAACCTCGAATTAGAAAAAACTGCCAATGTCTTGGGAGATATTATTACCAAGGTTTTGACTGTAACAACAGGAGCACGGTTTAACGGCAAGTGTCAGATGGACAATTCGCCTGAAAAACAAGAAATTGCAAGTGAAGGACAAAAACAAGAACAAGAAGAAGATTGATTCAGAATACTATCGAGAAGTCTTTCGCTCAATAGGCCTTGTAACTCAACTTGGACTGACAATGGCTATTAACATTGTGGTTCTCTTTTTTGTCGGTTTATGGATAGATAGGAAATGGAATCTAAAAGGAATTCCAATCATAATATTTACGATACTTGGTATAGCCACAGGCGCTTTTTCGTGCTATAAATTACTTCAAAGAGATGGGAATAAAAAGTAAGGAATTACGATATTTTCTGGCACATATCTATAAGTTGATTTTCTTGACAGATTTGCTTTCGCTTGTGCTTTTGCCGATAAACTATAAGCTGAGCCTTGGGTATATTCTTGGCTCACTTGCAAGTTCAGTAAATTTTTATTTTCAGGCAATAAGTACGGAAAAAAGAGCAAGTATACCTGCTGCATCTGCTCGTTTATCTGTCTTTAAAAATTTTTATTTGCGATATGTCCTCTTAGGGGTTATGATATACGTATTTATAAGGTTTTTGCCAGTTAATATAATTACTTTGATTCCTGGCTTGATATCAGTTCAGATTGTTATTTTGTTTGATACGCTAATTTTGAATAAAAGAGTAAAGCTTCATAACTTAATTGATAGAAAGAAGTTAAGTAGAGTGACAGCTCCTCATGAAAAACAAAACTAAAAAATATCTTTATATACTACTGGCTATTCTTGCAGTGGAAGTACTCCTTTCCTTTGGAATAGGTTATCAGCTGCAAATCGGCTTCGAAGATGGGAAATTTGTCATCAGAAATGTCCATAATCCGCAGGAAATTCAGGAGCAGATTGACGAGGAGTTTCAAAGATATGAGATCATCAATATTGCAGGTAGGTTTCCTATAAACTGGAGTGTTACAAAGATTATTCTTATTGTTGATCTGATTTTGATTATACTTGCTATACTTGTGCGGAGGAAAATGAGCATTATTCCTACAAAGGTGCAATCCGCAGCTGAGCTTGTATACTCTATGTTTCGGGGCCTTGTGCAAGAAACATTGGGTAGAGAAAAGCTTCACTTGACGCCATATATCCTGACGATTTTCCTATTTATCTTTCTGTGTAATATCATTGGTATTATTCCTGTACCTGGCGCTATAGAGCCAACTCGTAATCTTAATGTGCCCCTAGGAATGGCTATCATGGTGCTCTTTGTGGTTCATTATGTCTCTATCAAGGAAAAGGGATGGAAGGCGTACTTAAAAGGATATGCAGAGCCATTTATCTTTATGGCGCCACTCAATTTTATCAGTGAAATCGCAAAAGGCGTATCCTTGGCTTTCCGTTTATTCGGGAATATTTTAGGAGGAGCAATTATTGTTTTGGTTGTCTCCAATCTTATTCGTTATATTTTAATCCCGGTAGGACTACAGCTATTTTTTGGATTATTTATTGGAACTATTCAAGCTTTTGTGTTCACGATGCTTGCCCTATCTTATACGGCTGTAGCACTAAAATAGATGGAATTTTGTAACTATGGATAGTATAGGATTAGTTTCTATTGCGAGTTATTTGGGAGCTGGGTTGGGTATAGGCTTGTCTTCCATTGGGGCTGGCGTAGGTGAAGGTTACATAGCAGCAACTACATCCGAAGCTATTATGCGCCAGCCAAAAGCTGGAGAGAGTCTTATGCGTAATATGTTGATTGGCCAGGCTTTGACAGAAACCGGTGCTATATTTGCTCTTGTGGTAGCAATTCTTCTTCTTTTTGGAGGCTTGGCTACGCCAGATAGTGGGATACAGTTGGCCGCAGCAGCGCTTGGCGCTGGACTCGCAATCGGAATAGGCAGCATTGGGCCCGGCTTTGGTAATGGATATATTGGTGCCCAAGCCTGCGCAGGGATCGGCAGGCAACCACGCTCTGCAAATACCTTGACAGCAAATATGCTGATAGGCCAAGCCCTATCGCAAACTTCAGCTATTTTTGCACTCGTAATTTCAATGTTGCTCATGTTTTCCATAACTCCTGGGGATAGCCTTGCAAAGGCATTAGGCTTTGTGGGGGCAGCACTGGCAATGGGTTTTGGTGCTTTTGGCCCAGGAATAGGAGTGGGGCTCGCAGCAGGCAAGGGTGTAGAAGGAATCAGTAGATATCCTAAACATTCATCTCTGCTAACAAGGACTATGCTAGTAGGTTCTGCTGTGGCTCAATCTACTTCTATCTATTCTCTTGTAATCGCACTCCTTTTAATCTTTGTAACATAAAATAAATCATAGCGGAGGAAATAATGGGAACAGAAATAATAAGAGCAGCCGCATTACTTGGGGCTGGACTTTGTATGGGTATGGGTGCTTTAGGACCCGGACTCGGCGAAGGTTTCACTGCTGGTAAAGCATGCGAAGCAATCGGACGCTCACCTGAAAATGCGGGACTGCTTACTCGAACTATGCTCGTGGGACAGGCAGTATCTGAATCAACCGGAATCTACTCGCTTGTTATATCACTTCTCCTTATCTTTGCAGTCTAAATCAAGGGTAAAATATGATAAGTATTGACTATACTCTGATAATTGTTATAATCAATTTTGTCATACTCTTGCTGATTTTAAGTAAGGTGCTTTATAAACCTCTTACCTCCTTTCTTGATAAACGAGAAAAGCAGATAAAAGAAGACTTAGAATCGGCTAAAAAGAGTAGAATACAGGCAGAAGGGCTTCTTAAAAAGCAAGAAAAAATGCTCCAAGAGGCAAAACAAGAAGCGAGAAAAATCAGGGATGACGCCACTGCCTACGCAAAGAAAGAAGAAGAAAATATCATTCAGGATGCATATAAGAAACGGGACGCTATTCTGGAGGAGGCTAAAAAGACGGTAGAAGCAGAGGTTCAAAAGGCAAAGAGACAGATTCAAGCTGAAATCGGAGAGCTGGTTGCAGGATTAACAGACAGGCTTATTAAAAAGAAGCTTACTGAAAAAGATGATCTGAAACTGATAGATTCGCTCATCGCATCAGAATTACAAAATGCAGGGAAAAACAAATGATCCGCAACATTATCGCTGATAGGTACTCTCAAGCCTTTGTAGATTTATATGAGGACGATGTCCTGCCCGGCATAGAGAAAAAAATAGAAAAATTAATTGATCTATGGGATAATAATCCATTAATTAACGAGTTCCTCTCCGCACCGCTTGTAAGGGATGAGGATAAAAAAGAAGTTATTGATGAACTTCGCAAGGCGTTGGATCTAAGCGAGTATATGCATAAATTCCTCTATCTTCTCGTTGACAATGATAGAATGGGTTTCCTGCGGGATATTTGTGAAATGATCAAACGGAAGATCCACAACAGACTTGGTATCAATGATGTGACTCTGCTCACTACACATAAAGTTCAGCCAGAAACCTTGCAGAAGATAAAGACTTTCTTGCATAAATATATACCAGACGAGATACACTTTAATCATCGTATTGACGAAAGCATTCGTGGTGGCTTTATTGCCTATGGCGAAAATATCGTAATAGATGCATCTGTCAAAAATAACCTGGAACTATTTAAGAAAATTTTTGTCAGTAGCCGTATGTAAAGAGCAGATAGGCTATGTGAGGTATAATGAATATTCAACCAGATGAAATAACAAAAATCATAAAAGAACGAATTGCAAAGTATGAGTACCAAATTGATGCAGCTGAGGTCGGGCGCGTGATTGAGGTCGGCGATGGAATCGCAAGAGTATATGGACTCCGTGATATTATGGCAAATGAACTGGTGCAATTTAAAAATGATGTATATGGAATGGCTCTTAATCTTGAAGAGGATAATGTAGGATGTATTATATTAGGAGATTATTCTGGAATCAAAGAAGGGGATATTGTAAGACGGACAAATAGAATTGTAAGCGTTCCTGTAGGAGAAGAGCTTCTCGGGAGAGTTATAAACCCTCTAGGAATGCCAATCGATGGAAAAGGAGAGATAAAAGGGAAAGAGATACGGCCTATTGAAAGAAAAGCTCTGGGCGTTGTGCAGCGAGTTCCAGTAAAAGAACCTGTTCAGTCAGGACTGAAAGCAATCGATTCTATGATCCCGATCGGAAGGGGACAGCGTGAACTAATAATTGGTGATAGACAAACTGGAAAAACAGCAATTGCTGTGGATACGATAATTAACCAACGAGATTCTGATATTTATTGCATTTATGTTGCAATTGGCCAGAAAGAATCATCTGTTGCCAAAGTTGTTGAAGCGTTCAGAGAAAACGATGCTATGGATTATACAGTGGTTATTTCGGCAACAGCCGCTGACCCACCATCTTTCCAGTATATTGCCCCTTATGCTGGAACGAGTATAGGAGAATATTTTAGAGATAATGGCAAGCATGCCCTTATCGTATTTGATGACCTCTCGAAACACGCAGTTGCCTACAGGGAGCTATCACTTTTACTTCGCCGCCCTCCAGGAAGGGAGGCATACCCGGGTGACATCTTTTACTTGCATTCACGGCTGCTTGAACGAGCATCCAAACTTAACGATAAACTCGGAGGAGGGTCACTCACTGCCCTCCCAATTATAGAAACAAAAGCTGGAGAAATATCCGCATACATTCCTACAAATGTTATTTCTATTACAGATGGACAAATCTATCTTGAAACGCGGCTTTTTAACTCTGGGGTTCGACCTGCAGTCAATGTAGGACTTTCTGTCTCCAGAGTTGGAGGAAATGCTCAAGTAAAAGCCATGAAAGATATAGCTGGAAGACTGCGTATAGAACTCGCTCAATTTAGAGAACTGGAAAGTTTTGCAAAATTTGGAGCAGAGCTCGATAAAGAAACCCAAGCTCAATTAACCAGAGGAAACCGCCTTGTTGAAATTCTTAAACAGGATCAGTATGATCCACTCCCTGTAGAAAAACAGATTGCAATCATTTTCATGGCAAATAACGGGTATCTTGATGATTTCCCCTTGGACATCATCGAAGATATTGAAAAAGAATTGTTTAACCAACTGGATACAAACTATAAGGAGCTTGGTAAGAAACTTCTTACTGCTGATGGCATAACTGAAGAGATTGAAAAAGAGTTGCATGAACTTTGTAAAAATGTTAAATCAACCCTTGACCATGAAATAAAACCCTCTGAGAGAGAAGCCTCTGCTGAACAAGAGGAAGAGGTGGATGAGATAAAGCAGGCTTAATATGCCAAGTCTTAAAACCATTCGGCAGAAAATAGAGTCTATTAAAAGCACCCGGCAGGTCACCAGTGCAATGAAGATGGTCTCAGCTGCAAAACTACAGCGAGCTCAACAAGCTATTTTAAATGCTCGACCTTATGCTGATGAACTGGATGAGATATTGCTTTCTTTTGCGTCCAGAACCCCTGACTATCTTCATCCCTTACTTCGTAGAGTTGGCCCTGAAGAAGTTCAAACAATTGGTCTAATTGTCGTTACTGCAGATAAGGGATTATGCGGGGCTTTTAATCTAAATATTATAAAGGCTGCTGAAAGTATTATTCAAAAGTATAAAGATAAAAAGATAGAGCTCATCTGCGTGGGGAAAAAGGGATGGAAACATTTTAGTAAAGCAGGATATCCAATTCGGGAAAAATATCTTGAATTTTTTGATAAACTTGAGTTTCATCACAGCAGCGATATTATGAAGTTGGTGGTATCTAGCTTTCTTGCAAGGGAATATGACAAGGTTATCATTGTATATAATGAGTTCAAATCCGCCCTTCAGCAACGAATCGTAGAGCGGCAACTACTGCCATTTGAAACTCAAGAAACAGAAGAGAAGCCTCTTCCTCCTTATATCCTGGAACCTGACTCTGTCACACTTTTGGAAGAGTTAATTAAAAAACATTTAGATGTTCAAATATGGCGAATTCTTCTTGAATCATCCTCAGCAGAACAGGGAGCACGTATGACAGCAATGGACTCTGCAACCGATAACGCTGATGAGCTTATTGAAGAGCTTACGATTAGCTATAATCGTAAACGACAAGAAAATATTACAACCGCAATTATAGAAGTGGCTTCAGCTGCCGAAGCAATGAAAGGATAATAACCAGTTATGGAGGAAAGTTTGAATAAAGGCAAAATCATACAAATCATTGGCCCAGTAGTAGATGTTGAGTTTAAAAACTCTGAATTACCCTCAACTTTTACTGCTCTATTGATAAAAAGAAAAGACCAAAGCGATCTTATTTTAGAGGTACAACAACATCTCGGGGAAAATAGAGTCCGAGCTATAGCTATGGATTCTACAGACGGATTACAAAGAGCTCAAGAAGTTATCAATACCGGGAAGCCTATATCTGTCCCCGTTGGAAAACAGACGCTTGGCCGACTTATGAATGTTGTTGGTGCCCCAATTGACGAATTGGGCGAAATAAAAGCCAAAGAGCAATATCCGATTCATCG
>JBNGDW010000066.1:0-8804 GCA_049975325.1 Cloacimonadia bacterium
CCCGTATACAGCTTGGCTCAAGCATGGGCGAAGATAAACAAGATTTCATTATGGGCGGATATTATAATATGCGAGGCTATTCAGATCGCGAATACTACGGCAATAACCTCGCGGTAGCAAGCCTGGAATTTAGATTCCCCTTTATCGAAAATCTTGAACTGGGATTCCCCTTGCCTCTCTGGATGAGTAATATTAGAGGTGCAATATTCACAGATATAGGAACAGTATGGGATAAAAAAGAGGAATTCGATGATAATATTAAGGTTGGATATGGGTTTGGCACTCGAATTAATCTAGGCTATTTTGTCTTAAAGTTTGATTGGGGATGGCCATCCGATGGTGGGAGTAGCTCCTTCTATATCTCCCTGAATGCTGAATTCTAATATTGGCTGAAATTTGAGCCCAAACAAAACTTACATGATTATAGTATACTTGGCATGGTAGAAAAGATAAAATTCTAAAATTCAAAATAATATCAAATGAACAAAATCCAAAGGACAAAATGATTCTGAATATCTGAATTTCAAATTTGGGATTTATCTATCAGGTTTTGCACAATGATTTATGTAGTTAAATATAAGATAAGGAGATACCAATAGGAGGTAATTTTGCAAAAAAGAGCACTAATTAGCGTTTCAGACAAAAAGGGAATTGTAGAGTTTGCCAGAAGGTTGTTAGAGTTGGATTTTGAAATTGTTTCCACTGGTGGAACTTTTAAGAAACTTTCAGAAAACGGCATCAGAGCCAAAGAAGTATCTACAATAACAGGCCTTCCAGAAATGCTTGATGGAATGGTCAAGACACTTCATCCTGCAATACATGCCGGGATTCTGGCAAACAGGGACAATCCCCAGCATCTTGCAGAATTGGAAAAGTTCAATATCAATCCCTTTGATCTGGTGGTCGTAAACCTCTATCCTTTTCGTAACACTGTCTCTAAACCTGATGCTTCTCTTGAGGAGATTATAGAAAATATTGATATTGGTGGGCATACCCTTATTCGTGCTTCAGCAAAAAATTTCCAGAATGTGGCCATCATAGTAAATAATTCTGATTATTCTACGGTGCTTTCTGAAATTGAGGAAAACGGCTTTGTCTCGCTTGCAACACGAAAACAACTGGCAAAGAAGGCTTTTCAGCACACAGCCTCGTATGATGCTTATATTGCTGAATACTTTTCACATCTTTGTGGAGAATCGCTACCATCCCAATATACAATCTCTCTTCCACTCCACACCACTTTAAGATACGGTGAAAATCCACATCAAAGAGCAGGGTTTTATACAGAAGATCATATCATCACACACCTTCACGGGAAGCAGCTTTCCTTTAATAACTTCCAAGATATTGATGCAGCACTCAGGCTGATTTATGATTTTTCTACGGACGAGTACTTAAATAACCCCACCAATGCTATTGTAGGTATCCTTAAGCATAGCAATCCCTGTGGAATTGCTATTTCAGACTCTCTGGTTGAGGCATATAAGAAAGCCCTTGCCACAGATACAGATTCTCCCTTTGGGGGCATTATCGTGGTAAATCGGCCTCTCGATATAGAGACAGCGGAAGAGGTCAACAAAATTTTTACTGAGCTTATTATTGCCCCTTCCTTCACTGATGAGGCACTGATAAAACTCAAGAAAAAGAAAAATCGCCGTCTAATAATGTATAACCAAGAGAGGCTTTCTTCCTTAGCAAACAGATGGAACATCCGTACCTGTCTTGATGGCCTTTTATTACAAGAAGGGGACATAGGTTACGATAATCCTTCTGATTGGGAAGTGGTGACAAAGCGAAAGCCTTCTCAAGAGGAAATGAAAAAGCTTTATTTCGCCTGGAAAACGGTTGCCCATCTTAAATCGAACGCAATTTCTCTTTGCCATGAAGATCGTACTATAGGCTTAGGCATGGGGCAGCCGAGCAGGATAGATGCAGTCCAAATAGCGATTGCCAAAGCAAAAAAATACATGCACTCACTTGAAGGCTCGGTTCTCGGGTCAGATGCATTTTTCCCCTTTCGCGATGCCGTGGATTTGATCGCACCATATGGAATTACTGCTTTGATCCAACCCGGCGGTTCAGTTCGAGATAATGAGGTAATCGACGCTTGCAACGAACACGGAATTGCTATGATCTTTACCGGGTCGCGTCATTTTAGACATTAAATAGCAAATCTTTCATCCCGAGTCGTTCCCTGTGTGACCGACTCGGGATTTATTGTTTTTTAACACAAAGGACACCCCAGTGAAATATCCGTTCGCCAACTGGCGGATTTAATTCAACATTCCAAAACTTGTCCGCCCACCGGCGGATTCACCTTTTCTCCTTTTTTCCCTTTCTTCCAGTCTCCCCGTCACCCCTTCTCCCGGTCACATTTTAACTTGACAATTTATTCTCACATCAGCCTCCTTATATAAAAAAAAATAAAATTGCCTTTCTATGTTTGTAGCAATTCTTCTCATAATATTTATTTTCATTAATATTCTTGATGCTCATGCCACTTATCATGTGGTATCTCATTCAAGTTACAGAAGCGAGCATAATCCAATAGCCCGCTTTTTATTCAAAAGGCTTGGGTTAGTCCCAGGTATTCTTGTATTAAAAAGCATTATTATTGTTGTAATCTTTCTTATCGTAAAATATTATATCTTTTTAAGAACTGAAATACTAATTATTCTGGTGATTGCAAATGTTGTCTATGGCATTATAGTAAAGAAAAATTATCAACATTACAGGAAATTAAAACAAAGATACTACAGATATTGGTAATCTAACATGGTTGAAATTTTTATCTTAATAATTTAAGATGAAGTTACCAAGTTTGTCACAAAATAGAGTAGCGAGGTAGAAATGAAACTTTCGCAAAGAGCACTTTCAATACAAGCTTCACCGATAAGAAAATTAACACCTTTTGCTAATAAAGCAAAGAAACAAGGAAAGAAAGTGTATCATCTCAATATAGGCCAGCCTGATATTCCTACCCCCCAAATATGCTCGAGGCTTATAAAAATTTCCAGGATGAAGTCCTTGCATACGGTCCTTCAGAAGGGCTGGAGAGTTATCGTCAGAACCTTGTTAACTATTACAGAGAAAATGGCATAGACACTGAGGTAGGAAATATTCTTGTAACAACCGGAGGTTCAGAAGCTATATTATTTGCTTTGTAGGCAATTTGTGACTATGGGGATGAGATAATCATTCCAGAACCTTTTTATACAAACTATAATGGGTTTGCCACAATTGCCGGGGTCAAAATTGTTCCTCCTACTACCTATGCAAAGGATGGTTTTGCTCTCCCTGACTCAAGCAAGATCGAAGCGTGCATTTCAACCAGAACAAAAGCAATCCTGCTTTGCAACCCAGAAAATCCAACCGGAACGGTTTATAATCGCAAGGAGCTGGAACGGGTTGCAGAAATCGCCATAAAACACGATCTTTATCTTATTGCAGATGAAGTATACAGGGAATTTGTCTATGATGGAGTTTCTCATACCAGTATACTTCAAATTGATGGAATTGAAAAGAGAGCAATTATGGTGGATAGTATATCGAAGCGGTTTAGTGCCTGCGGGGCAAGGACCGGAGCAGTGGTTACGAAAAATGATGAACTCATAAAAGCCATCGTCAAATTCGCTCAAGCACGATTGTGTCCTCCAACCTTAGACCAAATTGCTGCAAATGCATGCCTAAGTCTTTCAGATGACTACTTTGTGGCTCTTCGTAAAAAATATGAAAAGAGACGCAATATAGTATTTGAGGAACTGCAAAAAATAGAAGGCGTGTAATGTATAAAACCAGAGGGAGCATTTTATGTTTTTGCGCATCTGCCGGTCTCTGATACTGAAGATTTTGTAAAATGGATGCTGACTGAGTTTTATATTGATCATGAAACTGTAATGTGTGCTCCTGGAGAGGGTTTTTATTCAACGCCAAATCTTGGCAAAAATGAAGTGCGCATTGCCTATGTACTTAATGAGAATGATTTGAAAAAAGCAATGTATATCTTTAGAAAGGGATTAGAGGCGTATAAGGCTCTTATATAAGCAAGGAAATTATTATCTATCAATACAAGAGATATAAAACTCAATTTACCGCTTATTCAATATTTAATATATCCAACAGAAAGGCATATTTAAGTGCAATCTCGCGGTAAAGATCATAGCGACCAGAGGCACCTGAATGACCAGCCGACATATTGGTTTTGAGTAAAATGATATGATTGTCTTTCCCTAAATCACGAATTTTTGCTACCCATTTGGCAGGTTCCCAGTAATTCACTCGTGTATCATAAAATCCCGCAACAGCTAGTATATGAGGATATTCCTGTGCTGTTACATTCTGGTACGGGCAGTAGGACTTAATGTAATCATAATATACTTTTTGGTAAGGATTGCCCCATTCTTCATATTCGGATACTGTGGCAGTTAGTGATGGATCAAGCATTGTATTAAGTACATCTACAAAGGGAACATCTGCTATTACAGCTTTAAAAAGTGATGGTTCCATATTTAACACAGCACCGATAAGCATTCCCCCGGCACTTGCTCCTTCGATGACAAGTTTTTCTCTGTTTGTATAATTTGCATTTATGAGATGTTTGGCACACGCAATAAAATCTGTGAATGTATTCTTCTTATTAAGCAACTTGCCCTGGTCATACCACTCTTTTCCCAGTTCTCCCCCACCTCGCACATGGGCTATAGCATATACAAATCCCCTATCTATAAGGCTCAGGCGACTAATAGAAAAATATGGTTCACTTGCCTCTCCATATGCTCCATATCCATACAATAGCAAAGGATTTGTACCATCGTGCAAGAAGAGCGAGTCCTTATAAACAAGTGAGATTGGTATCATAGTCCCATCATCTGCTTGTGCGAAAATGCGTTCTGAAGTATATAAAGTTGGCTCATACCCTCCTTGTATTTCCTGTTGCTTTTTTATTTCAAGTTCACGCGTATGCATATTATAATCATATACTGTGTAGGGTGTTACGAAGGACTCGTATGAGAATCTATAGGTATTGGTTGCAAATATAGGATTGGCACTACCATACAATACATACGCTGGTTCAGGAAAATCTACATAATGAGATTCTTTGCTCGCAATATTAATGATGCGAAGGTGTTCCAGACCAGCAATTCTCTCATGAAGAACCAGATAATCTGCAAATGCATCAAATCCGCTGATATAAACAGAATCTCTATGCGGAATAAACTCGCGCCAATTGTCTTTTGCTGAGGAACTCACAGGCGTTTTCATTATTTTAAAATTTTTTGCCTCATCAGCATTAGTACAGATAAAGAATTCATCTCCATGATGAGCTACATAGTATTCTATCCCTTGCATACGAGGATTGATACAGGTAAACTGGTCTAATGGACGTTGTGCATCGAGAAACCATAATTCGGTTGTAGTTTTACTGCCGCTCCCCAAAATAATATATTTTTCGCTCCTCGTTTTATATAACCACAAATAAAATGCGTCATCCGGTTCTTCAAATAAACAATCGTTGTTTAAAGCGCCTAAGGTGTGCCTGAATAATTTGTTACTTCTTCCTGCTTCGTCGTCAGTTGTGTAAAAAATATTGATATTATCTTCTGCCCAGACGAGTTGACTCACGGGAAAGGCGGTATCTTTTAGAAGTGAGTCTCCTTCAAGGTCTTTAATATAAAGCGTATATCTTTCCGCGCCGGTTGTATCAACCGTGTAAGCAAGAAAATTATGAGCAGGGCTTATACTAAGGTCATCAATCCAGAAATATTCATGCCCTTTTGCAAGTTCATTGGCATCAAGTAAGACCTCTTCTTGCTCCGCATCCAGGTGTTTGCGACAGTACTGCCAATACTGCTTTTCTTTTTCCTCTTTAAAATAGTAGTAGTAATCGTCAATTTGGGTGGGCACACTTACATCTTTTTCGGGTATACGGCTGACAATTTCTTGAAATAATTTTTCTTGAAGCGGTTGGGTGTGATGGAGCATATTCTCTGTGTAATTGTTTTCTTCTTCAAGATATGAAATAACATCAGGATTTGTCCGAGTCTTATCTTTAAGCCAACTATAATTATCTACAAGGGTATCTCCATGAATAAAGGTTGTATCAGGCTGAATTTTGGCAGATGGAGGAACTGGTGAAGGGGAATAGGTGCATGCTGATAGGAGGATAGAGCATAAAATTATGTAACAGGCTATACTGCAGCGGATTCGAAATACCATAATCTGGTTCCTTTCTGGAGGCTTATTTTACGATATTTACCCTAAGCGTATCTAAGAAGAACTCATCGGCTTTTCCCCTGCCATTCATACGCCCCCATATCAACTGTCTCAAATACTATACGAGGATTTCCTGCGATATCTACATCCCAGGTAACAGGCTCATTATCGCCCGCATTTATACAAGGACTGCCTTGGTGTAGATAATAGTCATCGGGAAATATGAACATAGGATTATTATAGATATTTCCCAATGAATCAGGGTTAATGCCAGGGATAGAGTCTTGGGCACACGAGTATTTAACCAGCAAGTTCGCTGCCTCGGGCTTGAATCCAACTCCATTTCCCCAGATAATACTATTAGTCAGGTATGAAACTGGCGGATTCCCTCCATATAGCCAAACACCCCAATCTTCATTGTTGGCTATGGTATTATTAATACCATGGAAGGAGCCGGTATTACAATAAATTCCACCTCTTTTATTTTCTATTATAAGCGAATTATTTATTATCGGAGTTGCGTCTTCGGTTACAAAAATTCCATCCAAGGAGTTATCCTGTATAGTACACCACTGGATGTGAGGTGAAGAGGCATAGACGATAATGCCATTTTTATTTTTTGTTATAATGGTATTTTCTATTTTGGCGTCTGCATAATCGCAAAAGATACCAGTATAGCGACAGCCAGAAATTTGACAATTTTTTATCAGGGGAGAGGTCTCTTCGCAATAAATTCCAGCATTTTCGCTACCAGCACCTCTTATAGTTATACCATCAATTACATCATCGGTGTTTTGATGGGTCCGGTCAAAGTTAAAACCACTTCCATCACCATTACAATGGATAATAGCATATTTTGCTTCTGGGTGGAGTGTAATGGTCAGGTGTTTTTCATTTCCATTCCAGTAAAGATTCTTATCATCTTTATCTGCATACACCCCTTCTGTAAGATATATTGTATCACCGTCATTTGCCGCGTTAATTGCTTCTTGAATAGTGAAATAAACTAAAGTATCAAGTATTACACCATAATTATCAGAAAAAACTCTGTGTTCGTCCTTACTGCAGCTAACAAATGAAAAACTTATAGCAAGTAGGCTGATAAAGACAATAAATTTAATTTTCATAGTAGCTCCTTGTGTGGTGGTTTGGGTTACCACATTATTACTTTGCAATTTTTTTTCTTTGCAAATTCCTGTGCTTTTTCATACCCGGCGTCCACATGGCGATAGATGCCAGTAAGCGGGTCAGTTGTAAGCACGCGACGCAATCTCTGTTCTGCTTCCGGTGTGCCATCCGCAACTATTACCTGTCCAGCATGGAGGGAATAGCCTATACCTACTCCGCCGCCATGGTGAAAGCTAACCCAGGTTGCCCCTGATGCAACATTAGCCATTGCATTAAGAATAGGCCAGTCAGCAATTGCATCGCTTCCATCTTTCATTCCTTCTGTTTCTCTATAGGGTGATGCCACACTGCCGCAATCAAGATGATCTCGTCCGATAACCACAGGCGCTTTTACTTTTCCCTCTTTTACAAGGTTGTTAAAAAGAACTCCAGCCTTATCTCGCTCGCCATATCCTAACCAGCATATTCGTGATGGATACCCCTGGAAGGCAACGCGTCTTTTCGCCATAGTAATCCAGCGTCGCAACGCTTCATCCTCCGGAAATAGGTTTAGAAGTTCGTCATCAATAGTATAAATATCTTGAGGGTCTCCGGAGAGGGCTGCCCAGCGGAATGGTCCTTTCCCTTCACAGAAGAGAGGTCTTATAAAAAGTGGGACAAAACCCTTATATTGAAAGGCATTTTTATACCCAGCAGTATATGCCTGGCCACGAAGATTATTGCCATAATCAAAGGTTACAGACCCTTTTTCCTGAAATTTTACCATAGTTTCACAATGGGTTGCCATGGACTCGTATGCCAATTTTTGATACCTCTCCGAATCTTGCTTGCGTAATGCGAGTGCCTCTTCGTAACTAATTTGATGAGGGACATAACCATTCAACGCATCGTGGGCTGATGTCTGGTCAGTGACTACATCCGGCACAATACCCTTTTCATATATCTGGGGGAGAACTTCAGCTGCATTGCCGAGCAAGCCAACCGAAATTGCTTCACCTTTTTCTTTGGCATTAAGTACGATTTCAAGTGCTTCATCAAGGTTATCACACATTCTATCTAGATATTTCGTTTCTAATCGGCGTTTGATTCTATTTTTATCCACTTCAATGATTAGTCCAGCCCCCTCATTGAAAGTGATAGCGAGTGGTTGCGCACCACCCATACCGCCAAGACCTGCCGTCAGGACAAAACGGCCTTTGAGTGTACCATTAAAGTGTTTTTTAGCAGCCGCCGCAAAGGTCTCGTATGTGCCCTGTAATATACCTTGCGTGCCAATATAGATCCATGAACCAGCGGTCATCTGCCCGTACATAATAAGACCTTTTTTTTCTAACTCATTAAAGTAATCCCAGGTTGCCCACTTGCCAACGAGGTTGGAATTTGCTATTAAAACTCGAGGCGCATCCGTCGTAGTTCTGATAATTCCAACTGGCTTCCCAGACTGCACCAGAAGAGTTTCATCC
>JBNGDW010000067.1:0-8519 GCA_049975325.1 Cloacimonadia bacterium
CCGGCGGATTCATAATTTGTATCGCTCTCCTCTTTCCCATTTCTCCATTTCTCCATTTCTCCATTTCTCCCAGTCACCCCGTCTCATCCTGTTTCCTGCTTCCTGTCTCCTGTCTCCTTTTCTCCTTTTCCCCCCGTCTCATCCTGTTTCCTGCGTCACCTACTCGTGATTTATTTCCGCCACAGATTTCTAATCTTATCCCCCAAACTCTTTTTGGGCATTTCAGGTTCAAAATACCCTTCTACCATTGATTCTAATTCTTTGTTCTTAATTATATTGGTTGGATTCTTTTCTAAAAGAAGTTTTGCCAGCTCTTCTGTATAATTTTCTGAGAGGAAGTTATACACTTCTTTTAGCAAAATAGGTCTCTTTCTAAGTCCATGAACATCCGAGGCGATGGCATGCACGCAACCTATGTTCAAAATTTTATGTGCGAGTTTTTCTATCTCCGAACCATAATCTCCTAACAGGCTACCTGCGTTCATCTGCACATAAATGCCCTTATTGGCGAGGTCAATAAGCAGATTGAAGTTTTCCCTGAACTCATTGTATCGCTCGGCATGTGCCAGGATGGGAAAATATCCTTCCACCTGAAATTCGTATAGCAATTTTTCTATATTGACTGGAAACCGGTGCATATCACATTCTACAAGAACATATCTACTACCAGCGAGGGAGAGCTTTTCTTTACGCACTTTTTCAGGTGCATTTGGTTCGCAATACACCTCTGCCCCAGGATATACAATTATTGGCAGAGCGCTTTCTCTGAGAGCTGCATTTAGTTTTGTGATTTTCTGGTCAATAATCTCACGTGTATTGTTGTAAACTCCACTAATTACATGCGGAGTTGCGATGATCTCTCGTACTCCCTGTTCAACCAATGCCGTAAGAATTTCTAGGCTCTCTTCAATATCATGAGCGCCATCATCAATGCCTGGCAGTATATGGGAGTGTATATCAATAATAGTCATGATCGATGGATTGCATCTGCGAATGCATGGATTCTATCTTCATCATTATCATTCTCAATAGCCGAGCCAACAACGACAAAATCTGCTCCAGCCTCAACTTTTTCACGAGCTTCTTCAGGCGAGCGAACTCCACCTCCAATCATCAGTGGTATATCAATCGAGTTCCTGACTTTCGAAATCATCTGGGTAGGTACAGAAAAAAGCGCACCACTTCCAGCATCCATAAAAAGAAGTTTCATGCCAAGATACTGGGCTGCAAGTGCATGAGCCACTGCTATGTCTGCCTTATTTCTGGGGATCGGGAGGCTATTGCTCATGTATGCTACCGAAGTCAAGGAACCAGATTCGATAATCATATAGCCGGTAGGGATAGTCTCAATCTTGGCTTTTTTAATCATTGGAGCGGCTTTTACCTGTTCGCCAATAAGAAGCTGTGGATTCCTACTGCTTATCAAGCTCATGAATAAGATTGCGTCTGCCAAAAGTTCACCCAGATTAAATATTCCGGGGAATATAATCACTGGTATATCAACAGTATTTTTTATCTTATTTGTGACTGCAGCAAAATTGTCTTCCAGCATGATACTTCCACCAACAAGTATCGCATCTGCACCCTCTTTTTCGCATATCTGTGCTGTTTTAACCGCTTTAGCCCCTGTTTGATTGTCTGGGTCTATTAAAGTGATAAATCCAGCTCCCTTTCTCTTTATAGTTTGTAATAAAAAATTGTATATAGGCGTATCCATTTTTCCCTTTCTATCTATGCTTTCATGCCATACTGTCCCATCCATAGGAGGATAAGGAGGGCTACCATGTCAGCCTTCATTATTTTTTCTGTTAAAGAAGCGGACTTTCTACTCATCTTTATTCCCAAAAAAGTTAAATTTACAAGGAGATATGCATTTACCAAAATAAGGATCAAGACAAGTGTAGAGATGTCAAAGAACAGATATGTTCCGCTCAGGATCAAGATTGTGAGAATCCCCCAGAAGACGAAAGCAAAGATAAGCGTCGTCTTTTCTCCAGCTTTTATAGTTAATGTTTGTGCCTGAAATAATCTATCTCCCTCAACGTCCTCGATGTCTTTTATAAGTTCTCGTATCATAGTATAAAAGAATGCAACCCCAAAGCCGAAAAGTGCATTTTTCAAATTATTATTTGCCATCCCGCCATACAGGAGTGTAGAAGCGGCCACAAATGAGACAAGAAAGTTGCCCCATATACCGAACTGCTTGCCCTTTCGAGCGTAGAGATAGAGGAGAAAAGTGTTACATAGAGCAAGAAGAATCATTCCTGGATGTTTCAATATCAGACTGATGGCAATGCCGGAAATGAAAAGGATGATTGCATACCTTTTCCCAGCATCGGCTGAGATATTTCCACTTGGAATTGCACGGGCAGGTCGGTTTATTTTATCTATTTCACGGTCAAAATAGTCATTCAGAACATATCCACCTGCAGCGATAAGCCCAGCAGAAAGTGCAGCTAAAAAGGAAGGAAAAATCGCTTTCTGGTCGGCAAACCAGAAAGAACCAAAAAGCGCGCAAAAGGCTACGAACAGAACATTAAATGGACGGATAATAGTAAGGTATGATGAAAATTTCACTATGGAATCCTGTCTCTCAAGCTCTCTAAAAATTCCACAAGAACCTGATTGTTTGGCATGTGCTTAATGATGTTATATGAATCATTGATCATTTTTAAGGCTTGCTTTTTGGACTCTTCTATGCCAAGAAGGAGAGGATAGGTCACTTTTTCATTGCGTCTATCTTCACCTGCTTCTTTGCCCAATAGTTCTCCTTCGCCCATCTCATCCAGAAGATCGTCAATAATTTGATATGCGAGGCCCAGAGTAAGAGCGAAATCAGTGAGAGCGTTTGTGGTTTGCTCTGAAGCGTCTGCTAGTATGCATGCAAACTGTTCAGCAGCCTTAAGCAAGGCACCTGTTTTCTTGATATGGATATCTCTCAACACATGGAGCTTTGATCGCTGTGGAGATGAGATGATATCAATCACCTCACCGCCTATCATCCCCCGAGTAGATACAGTGTTAACCAGAACTTCCAGGCAAGCCATGGCTTTCTTCTGATTTGATAATTTCATAAGCGTTTCAAATGATTTTGCTATGAGCGCATCTCCAGTGAGTATAGCGATTGCATTACCAAATTTTTTATGGCAACTTGGTTTTCCACGTCGTTCACTCGCATTATCAATAAATGGGAGGTCATCATGTACCAGAGAAGCGGCATGCATAAACTCAATTGAGCAGGCTGCTGGGAGTATCTTTTGCACCCTTTGAGAATTCTTTTGACCTATTAGCATTTCATAAGTGGCAATCATAAGGACAGGGCGTAGCCGCTTACCACCATCCAGCACCACATAACGCATTGCCTGATGAAGTGTCTCAGGATATCTATCTTCCAGGTCTAAATATTCATCAAGGGCTTTATTGAGAAGGGCGCGCTTTGTGTCAAAGTATTTCTCTAAGAGCAAATTGCCTCCATCAAAACCAAAAGTGATATAACTAAAAACATAAAAGTAAGAATTTTCTGTCAACTTTTATGTAGTGAGGTATTCTTGTTTTCTTGACAGTTAGAAAACTACTATTTTTTTCAACAAAAATCAATCCTCCGCCAGCTGGCGGAGGGTAAGGAGTAAAGATGAGACACATATTCCGCATAACCCTTATCATAGGGCTTGTGATACCTCTGATTATAGGATGCAGCGGTTCTCAACAGAAGACTGATAAGATAGAGGTCGAATTCTGGCATGCCCTTGGAGGTCCTCTTGAAGATGCTCTTAAAACATTAGTAGATGAGTTTAATAAAACTCACCCTCAGATACAAGTGAATGCTATATCAATGGGTAATTATCAGGCTCTTTCACAGAAATTGATGGCAGCAATTCTGGCAAACACCCAGCCAGATATGGGGCAAGCCTATGAATCCTGGACTGCAAACTTTATCGAAGGGGATGCAATCGTTCCGATTGAAAAATTTATCAAAGGAGAAAATGGGCTGACAGAAGAAGAACTTGCAGATTTTTATCCTGTGTTTCTAAAAAGCGTAACCATAAACGATACAATCTGGGCATTCCCTTTTAATAAAAGTGTCCGCGTGCTCTACTACAACAAAGATGCGTTTTACCGAAATGGTCTTGATGTGGATAGTCCACCACGAACATGGGATGAATTTGTAGAAGTTTGTAAGAAGCTCACGCAAGATCCCGATGGAGATGGGATAATTGATCTCTGGGGCACAACTTTTTCTGGCGGCGCCTGGCAGTTTGAGAATCTGTTGTTACAAGCCGGTGGTAAAATTATGGATGAAGATAATACAGAGCCGCTTTTCAATAGCGAGGCTGGGGTAGAGGCGCTTAATTATCTTTATGATCTTTTGCATACCCATAAAGTTGCCTATCTGTCAACAGGATACGATGGACAGAATGACTTTTTGGCAAGTAAGGTTGCGATGATCGAAGGGTCAAGTGTTTCTACAGTATTCCTCCAAAAAGGTCATATACCGTTTAATCTAGGACTCGCACCAATTCCAACGCATCACACTAAACAGTGTCTTATAAGTGGAACAAATGTTGTCATATTCAAGGATGCTAAAGACCCTGAAAATGAGAAAAAGCAAGCGGCATGCTGGGAATTTATTAAATGGTTTACAAGCCCTGAGCAAACTGCACGCTGGTCAGCAATGACTTTCTATATGCCTCTACGAAAAAGCGCCCTGGAATATGAGGTGCTGCAAAAACAATTTGAAAAGTTTCCAGGTCTGAGAGATGTTTATGCACAGCTTGATTACGCAAGTGTTGAACCCCAAATTCCAGAATGGTTTGAGATACGAAAATATCTCGAAGAACGTGTGATTGAAAGAGTACTTCGGGGCCAGATTAACCCTCAAGATGCACTCGATGAACTTGCAAATACAATGAAAAAGATGCTAACCGAAGGTGAGTAGATAACAGAGTAGAATCATAATGTTGAACGGCATTACTTCCTTTTAGTTTCTTTCGGTTGGGTTTTCCCTTCACCCAGGTTGCAGCCACAAAGATTGACATAAAAATTATTACTTTGACTTTTCTTGCTACATGGAGAGACGATGAATACAGAAAATTCGAAAACAGGCTGGATAGAGGTAATATGCGGAAGCATGTTTAGTGGCAAGACAGAGGAGCTGATCCGGAGGCTTCGTCGCGCAGCTATTGCCAAACAAAAAATACAAATATTTAAACCAGCCATTGATAGCAGGTATAGTACTAACCATATCGTCTCCCATAATAATGTGAAAATGGTATCTCAACCTGTGGAAAACTCTGCTGAACTTTTCGAGAAGGTAGAAGCAGATACAGAAGTAGTGGGAATTGACGAAGCCCAGTTTTTTGATAATGGCTTGGTAGAGGTTTGCAATAGATTGGCAGATGAAGGCAAACGCGTGGTTGTTGCCGGACTGGACCAGGACTATCTTGGTAAGCCTTTTCATCCAATGCCAGAATTGCTTGCAATTGCGGAATATATTACAAAAACATTGGCAATATGTATGAAATGTGGAAAACCTGCAAATAGAACACAGCGTCTTATAAAAAGTGATAAAGAGATTTTGCTTGGAGAAAAGGATATATATGAGGCACGCTGCAGAAGTTGTTTTAATCCCCACGAAGGAGATAAGTAATGCTTGCTGTTATTGATTTCCTGCTTGTTGCGTATATCTGGATAATCATTATTCGAGCAGTTGTCTCCTGGTTTAATCCAAATTATGGACATCCCTTGATGCAGTTTCTGCTACGAATAACCGAACCCACACTTGCTCCTATCCGGCGTCATCTCCCGATGAAAAGAATAGATTTTTCTCCTATCATTGTAATTATTGCTATAGAATTAGTCAGGTGTGTAATTCAAGCAATTTTCGCATAAAATAAATCTAAAGGAAAGAAAATGGAAACTCAATTTTCACCAGCAAAAATCAGAAGCAAGGAATTCGCCAAAGCTGCCAGAGGTTATAACAAGAAGGAAGTAAAGGATTTTCTCGATAAGATTGCCCAACAGACCCAATCGTTGGAGAACAGAATAGCAGAGTTAGAAAAAGAGTTAGAAACACAAGGGGAGAGGTTAAGAAATCTGGAAGAGCAAAAGGAACTTGTTGACCGCATCTTGCTTGTGGCTGAAAAAATTAAAGACGAAAGTATCGCTTCGGCAAAACAGGAAGCAGAAAATATCATAAAAGAGGCTGAACTGGCGGCAAAAGAAGAGGTAAAAAAAGCAAAAGATTACCTCTGTATCCTGGAACATGATTTTATTAATATGAAGGAACAAAGAAAAGTGTTTATATCTCAATTGAAATCTCAACTACATGCTATGCTTGATATGGTTGATATGATGCAAAAGAAGGATAGAGAAATGAAACCCAGCACTTCTGAGTCTGCCGGCGATAAAGAAACCGATGAAAAAGAGACAGACATTCTTCAGAATAGTAATAGTGAGGAGCAAAAGTAACTGATGAAAAAAGTTCGTGAACTCCTGCCAGATACAATAAATTTTTTGCGGGATGAATCTTCTTTTACCCCGGAGATAGGAATTATTCTTGGTACAGGCCTAAGTGAAATTGCTGATGAGATTGAGATAGAGAGCATCATCCCTTACAGTGATATCCCCCATTTCCCTATCTCTACCGCCCCATCACATAAGGGAAGATTGGTTATGGGGTCCTGGCAAGGCAAAAATAGCGCAGTGTTGCAGGGACGGGTTCATTGCTACGAAGGCTATTCACCATTTGAAGTAAGTTATCCCATATTTGTATTACACGAGCTCGGAGTAAAAAATATTATTATTACCAACGCGGCTGGCTCATTAAATGAAAACTTGCAACCAGGAGATATTGTTCTCATTACTGACCATATTAATCTGACAGGGGGGAGCCCATTGGTTGGGATAAATGATGACTCTATGGGACCTCGATTTCCAAGTATGAATAACGCCTATGACAAAAATCTTCGACGTATTACAATGGAATGTGCTCAAGAGACCGGGATTACTCCGAAAGAAGGAGTCTATGCTGGACTCCTTGGGCCGAGTATGGAAACATTTGCAGAATGTAAAATGCTACAAATTGTTGGTGCTGACCTTGTGGGACTTTCAACCATTAATGAGGTAATAGTTGCCAGGTACCTTGATATGGCAGTCTTGGGCATCTCTGTAGTTACTAATTTTTCGAATCTTTTCCACGATCAGATTCACAATCAAGATGAGATTGAGAGAATTGCAAAGGCTTCACAGGCAAAGCTGAAATTGTTACTTCAGCATCTCATACCTAAAATTAAGGTATAAATAAAATATATGGTGGAGAAAATGGACGCAGATAAGTTAGAGTTCTTTAAAAAACGCTTACTTGAGGAAAGAGAAGGTGTTCTGAAAATAATCGAACGGATTGACACTTCATGGAGTAAGACCTTACGGGAATCTGTAGGCGATATTTCAGCCTATGCAACCCATATTGCGGATCTTGCCACTGATTATAATGAACGCGAAAGGGATAGTTATATTTTAGAACGCTCACTAAAAAATCTCAAGAGGATAGACCAGGCGCTACGCAGAATTTACGATGGAACATATGGTAAATGCCTCTATTGTGGAAAAGAAATCTCTGAAAAGCGCCTGGTATCCATCCCAGATGCGGAATTTTGTATTGAATGTAAGCGGAACACAGAAAGGATTAACCATAGATACAGGAAAACGAGCTAAGTTTAAAAAATTTGGTCTTATTTTTCTTCTTTTCTTGGGATTAGACCAAATCTCAAAAATTTTGGTACACAAATTCTATGGAATTAATCCTCATCAAAGTTATGAGGTTATCGGTGATTTCTTTCGTATCACCGTGATAGAGAATCCTGGTGCTGTTTTTGGTATCTCTTTTGGTTCTGCCTCGCTTAATCAGACTATTTTTACTATATTCTCTATTGTCGCAATTATTGTAATTGTTTTGCTCTTTAGAAAGAGTGAGCACCCCCTTTCTGATTGGGGGTTTACCCTTATCCTCAGCGGAGCAGTAGGTAATCTTCTTGACAGGATTTCACGAGGTGCTGTGATTGATTTTCTTGACTTTGATTTTCCGGATTTCATAATGGAACGATGGTATATGTTTAATATTGCCGATTCCTGTATTGTTATAGGAGTGATAATGTTAGTGATTTATTATGTTTTTGTAGAGAAATCTTCGAAAAAAAATCTCTGTAGGGAGAAAGAATGAAAAAAGTCGTTTTACCGCTTATTTTTCTTGCATTAACAGCTACCACTTTAAATGCAGTGGAGATTTATAATCAACCATTTACAACCGACCTTGGCGATGTAATAACATATAGTGTTACTGGTGTGCAAGAATGGGGCTGGGCTTCATATGATGATGGCTGCGCGAAAATGAGTGGCTTTGCTGGTGGCACTGAGTATGCCAATGAAGATTGGTTGATTACCCCTGCTTTGGATTTTACAGGTTCTGCTAATGTCGTATTGGATTTTAGAGAAGCTATTAATTATGAGAATAACATTACTGC
>JBNGDW010000068.1:0-7601 GCA_049975325.1 Cloacimonadia bacterium
CATTGGTGCTTGTTTGGGATTTGGTGCTTGGTGCTTGTGATTTGTTTTTATTTGGCGCTTGTGATTTATTTCCCTTTTTCAATTTTACATTTTATTTGTTCATTGTTCAATAGTGTGGCATATAAGGATTCGTCGGAGTACCTCAATATTCATAAGGATAGCAATGATTGAAAGCGTTGTTAGAGGAAGATTTAATAACCCCCCTACAAATATAATGCCAAGTCGCATATCTCTTCCAATGCGAAAATAGTGCCCCTTATTGCTGAGATTTTTCCGCATTATTCCGTCATATTTATCAGCTGTATAACTATTCATAAAAGTACCTATGATTGCCAGAAATCCTATGAACAGGGTTAAAGAATAAGGTTTGTATAGATATAAGTGGCAAATTAGTCCAAATAGGATAAAGGCATCTCCATACCTATCCAGAACTGCATCAAACCATGCACCGAAATCTGTGGTCTGGAATTTTAATCTGGCAACCTCTCCATCACAACCGTCTATGATAGAAGTGACTTGAGCAAGGATAGCCCCAATTGCAAGGAATAAATATCCGGATTGGGAAAGGAAAGTAGCACTGAGGATGCACATTAGAAAAGAGATAAATGAGATTTGATTTGGGGTTAGTTTAGTTCTGACAAGCAGTTTCGAGATTCGGATTGAGATCTTTCTGTTTATATAGCGGGAGATAGGACCATCTGTAGGTTTTTTCAGTGAATTTAATAATGTTTGTTCCGCTTTCTTATAGGCAGTTTCATCATCAATATCAATCCAGAATCTACCCTGAATATCAAAAGCCTTTGCTTTCCCATTCGCTGCCAGCTGCCTGACTCCTCCAGAGAGCGAATCATCCCCTTTTTGTAAGCTCTTTTTTATTGCTGTGAAAATGGCAGGGGAGCAAAGAAATATTCCTGTATCATAAGCATCATAATTGTTAATGTTTTTTCCTATATCAATAATTTTCCCGTTGCGGGTTTGCACTTTAGTGGCGTCAGAAATATTTATAAACTTATTTGTAGAGATAGAATAGTCCACCCCAAGCGTAATTTCATCAGATGCAATTGGAATCTTTATAAGATCAGAAAGGATGTTCTCATCAAACAGATGATCTGTCATCAGAAGAAGGAAAGGGGTGTCTTGGACGGCATTGGCTGCCTTCAGGACTGAGAGAGCATTGCCTTTTTCCCAATCTTCATTTGCAATGCAGGTAATTTTGATATTTCGTGATTTGGAAAATTGAAAGAGATGGTGTTCTACTTTTTCTCTATTATAACCAGTAATAACATAAAATTCGTCGACGCCTGTCTTATGTGCAGTGAGGATTACACGCTCTATAAGAGGGAGTCCGAGGAGAGGAAGAAGAGGCTTGGAATCACATTTGCCAGAAATCCTCTCTCCTCTCCCCGCGGCTATAATAACACACTTCATATCTTACAATAAGTAAGCAGATAATCTAAAAGATCATTTATGTGACATCCTAAAAGCACGGTATATTTATCGCCGGCTCCTGCATAAATGAGGAGTTTATCCTGAATGGTTACCGCTCCAACCGGGAATACAACTGCAGGCACATCTACTGGATATTTTTCTTTCTGATCAGCATATTCCTTTTCAGTGAGTTTTTCTTCGGTTCCGTAGAGTTCATATGGATGATGGGGGATATAGATTGGCTTACGAGTACGCGCAATAATTTTTTGCGGATTATCTAAGTCTAATAGTGCGGCAGATATAGAATAGCCCCTTTCGATCCTGCCAGTAAGTCCATAAGCCTGGCATATTTCTTCACCGATTTCACCCACAGCATGATAAATGAAGAGCCATCCCTCTTCTGTCTTGATTATTTGAGTTCCTGGACCTACTTTTTCCTTTTCATGAGGGAACATTCCTGACTGGATGAAAAGATTCTTTGCCCTCTCATTATAGATTTTTTCCCAACTATTTTGGTATTTTTTCGGATATAAGAATTGTTCAATACCTCCTTCAAGAGGAGCAAGATGAATATTTGGATGAAAACGGAGAAAAGTAAACAAAGTACCGTGGATAGGTTCGGGAAAGGGCACGGTATTACGACCGTCAAAAGCAGAGATCATACCCTGATAGGTAATGTTTTGGAAATCTGTGGTAGAATATATAGCAGTTCTATCTGCATTTGAGCCTTTAAAAGGAGGTTTTATTTTTCCACATCCAACAAGCAGATAATAATCAGGATAACGAATTATACGAATATCCTCAATCCCATAGAGGAAGTCCTGGTGGTCAGAGCCATCTCCTCTGATCACAATATCATCGTATCTGTCGAAATGAATTCCGTCATCACTGATCAGTACCCACACTTCAGATATGTAATTTTCAAGACAAGTGCGTTCCCTGCCAAGTGGCTGATCAAAGAAAGTGGCTTTTCTATAGTGATGATGGCAACGAGGAAGCAAGACGATTCGATTGTCATATATTTCAGCACCGCCATTAAACACAGCACCTATTTTTTGTTTTCCATCTTCTTCCCAGATCAGCCCAATATCTTGAGGTTTTACTACGGGATTTTCTTTATAGGAATCAAGTTGAAAAATTGCAGCTCCTGAAGGAAGTTTTTTAACTTGGCCATTTCCTATCTTGTCGGTTAAGATCATCGTAACCCCCAAAAGTGTTTTACACCTTTTCCATAGAATCTAAGAGTTCTTTTACCTCACAGGTTGCCACACAAACAACCGTATCAGCACCTGCGTAGAAGAGGAACAATGTACCATCCACAACAGATGCTCCGCAGGTGAACACAACATTTGGGACAGCGCCCTTTAGTTCGTACTCCTCTTCTGGTTGAAGTATAGGTTTTTTGGCTCGCGCAATTACTTTTTCAGGATTATTGAGGTCTATGAGAGCAGCTCCAAGTCGATAATGGATGTTTTCATCAACAGCATGATAAATTACAAGCCATCCTTGGTCGAGTTTAATTGGCGGAGCACCGCCACCGATTTTTAGATATTCCCATTCTTCTTGAGGTCGCATGACAATACTACAGTTTTTCCAATTAACGAGATCATCTGAGTAGGCTACCCAGATGTGTGGTGGTATCCTGTGATACATTACCCATTTACCATTGATTTTTTCAGGAAACAGGCAGATATGCTTATTATCTACGCCAGGAAAGGGATATATACGTTTTCCCCAGTTCCACCTATGAGCAAGAAAATCGTCTACACTAATAAAAGTCATCGCAACTTGAATAGATCCCCATCCAACTCGTGGGATGCTACCGACAGCGGTATAGCTAAGGTATATCTTATCTCCGATTTTTACGAGACGAGGATCTTCTACAGTTCTTTCCAGATCGTTTAAAGGGTCTGGCATAAATATTGGTTCTTCCAACCGGTTATCAATATGAAAACCATCCTTTGAACTTGCATATCCCAACCTAGAGGTTCCGGTTTTCACTCCTTGTGCTCGGTAGACAATATGGAATTTTTCATCTTCGTATAAAACTGCAGCATTGTAAACCATGTATGATTCCCATAGATTCTCTTTTTTGGGAGCGAGTATTGGATTTCCTTTGAAACGTTTTAGCATGCTTTCCTCCTTTATTTTAGTAGGTTACTAAATAGGTTTATGTATTTATCTGCAACCACAGAGGCAGAGTTGTTCCTAACATATTCTTCCGCAGATTTTAATGTATCTTTGTATTCATAGGTTTGGTCAAATACAATACGAAGTTTTTCCTGCAACTGCTTTTCATTTGAGAACTTTAGCACTTCATTCTGAAAAGTTTGGACAAAATTGGATTCTTTGGCGATAATAGGACAGCCTGAACCAAGACATTGAAAGACTGTGCTTGAGATAACCACATGAGATGCAGAAGGTTTATTAAATAAAAGGGTATCAGCAGCATGAAGATATTGGTAAAGCTCATCTATATCAGGTGCTTGCTCGCGTAGTTCTATATCCAATGTTTCCCTCTCCTGTATTTCATGAAACTTTTCCAATCCTTTTAAGTCCTTTGTTACAACCAAAAAGAGTAAGGGATATTCTTTACTGAGTTGAGCAATTGCTGAGATTAGTTCGATTGTGGCGCTTGCGGCTGGTCCAAAAGTAAAGATAATTTTCTTATTCAATGGCAATCCAAGTTTTTTTCTGGCTTCCTCTTTATCTCCCTTTTTAATAGGATAGCATGGATAAGGGATTGTATAGATTGGCTCTTGATCATAAGCTGGGCTAAGAAACTTTTTATAACGCTCATCAAAACACACGAGAGCATCCCAGCTAAATTGATAGAATGCAGGGTCTTCAGACAGTTTGCCGTCATGGATTATATTCACAGTTTTTGCTTTTTCCCGTATTCGGTGGAATATTTTTGCAAGCAGGTCCTTTGGCAACATCCCAAGGTCTTCCACTACGAAGATATCATAATCGGTTGTAAGGAAGGGAATTGGATTAAGCTTATTGGGAACATAACCGGACACGGTAAAGCATCTTATTATATAATCTTCATCATTGCCTACGATATGAGTCCCATGAAAGGCATAGTCATAGAAAGTGAATACAGTTAGTTTATGACCTGCATCTACCCAGGCTCGGCCTATGAGTTCAGCGTGAAATGAAGCACCAGAATTTGTATTCCAGCCTCCCATTAGTCCTATTTTCATTCTTCCTCCATCTTATAGTGACATTTGGTGATTTATTTACTGATACAAAGCTAAATGTTTAAGAGCTGTTGCTGTCCATGAGGTTTTCTGTCTATACTCTTCTGTTTGGCCAAGTATGTATTTTAAAAACTCACTATCCTCAAACAGGCGCATAGCAACTCTGGCAATTCCAGTTGAATTATATGGCAAGAGAAGCAGCTCATCAGAAATATTTTTCAATTCTTCAAATTTTGGCATTCGTGAGGCGATAACAGGCTTTCTGGCACCTATAGCAAGATGAAACGAGCCGGATGCTGATCTATCTTCTTCATAGTATGGGAAAAAGACAATATCTGCAGATCGTAAGAGATAAGGGACATCTTCGTTAGGGAAAAATTTATTTGGGTAGATTACATGATCGTTGAGACCAAGTTTTTCTATTTCTTTTGCAAGAAAATCTGCATAATCCTGGTCTTTTTTGGATGGGTTAGGCGCAAGTCCTCCAGCAATAAAGAAGATAGTATTTTCAAATTTTTTCAATATTTCCGAGAGAGCTTCGAGGACAATATGGAAATTCTTATGTTTTTTAATAAACCCAAACATAAGAAGGATATGCGCGCCTGTGGGAAGGTTCAATTTTTTTCTTGCGAGATATTGATCTTCATCTGCAAGCTCGGTTCCATGAGGGATAACATGAATTTTTTTCTCCGGAATACCACGGCGGAGAAGTATAGACTTTTGGGCAGGAAGATGCAAGATAACTTCATCTGCTAAGTTGGCAATATTTACTGCGTAGTTCTCATCACCAGAGCCTCGCTCTGAGAATTGAGTGGGGCGTATACAGTGGATTGTTATAATTCGCTTGGCTTTACCATTCAATTTTCGAAGTAGGATTGGCAGACGATCATCAAATTTGTAGATACTGTATTCGTGTTGGATATGGACCACATCTCCGCTCTCTATTTCGGCGAGGATAGGTTCAACATAATTTTCCTCCCGCGTCCAGCACGGCACCACCTCAAAGTTATCCTTCTTGGTTGAATCAGCTCCATATTCTGCTACCACCTTGATAGACACTTTTGGGTTTTCTTTCTGTATTCCTCGAATCAAATAATCTGTATAAGTTGCAATCCCACATTGTTTAGGAAGATATGTTGACACATATACTACTCTCATCTTTGCTCTTTTTCAAATATCTGTAAATTTGAGGAGAATGGGCTATTTGGTGGATCAATTATTTCGCTCTCCTTGAATAAATTCCTCTACTCTTTGATATGCTTCATCATCAGTAAGCTGCTGAGGGGGGTGTTTCATAAAGAAGGCAGAGGGAGAATACAGGGGGCCACCAATTCCGCGTTCTAACGCCAGCTTACAGCATCTTATTGCATCTATTACCACTCCGGCGGAATTTGGAGAGTCTTCCACTGATAGACGTAATTCAAGATTCATTGGCACATTACCGAAAAGTTTCCCTTCCATTCTGAGAAAACATAGCTTATTATCTTTTAGCCATGGTACCCAATCGCTTGGTCCTATATGTATATTTTCATCTATCAATCTTGTTTTTGTCTGCGATTGGACAGACTCTGTTTTGGACTCCTTTTTTGAGGCGAGTCGATTTCTGTCAAGCATATTTAGAAAGTCAGTATTTCCTCCTACATTAAGTTGGTATGTATGTTCAAGTTTTACACCTCTTTTCTTGAAAAGATTAGTGAGAACTCTGTGCACAATGGTTGCACCAAGTTGTGATTTTATATCATCTCCAATAATTGGTAGTCCAGCTTCTTCAAATTTTTTACTCCATTCTAAATCACTGGCAATGAAGACAGGTATATTATTTATAAATGCATTACCTGCTTCAAGTGCACATTCAGCATAAAATTTTGTTGCCTCCTCAGAGCCTACAGGTAGATAATTTAATAGAATCTCAGCTCCTGATTCTTTAAGTTCCTTCACAATATCTTCTTTTGACGCCTCCTTTTCATCAGACAAAATAAAAGTATATTTTGGGTCATAATTTTTCATATGTCCTGCAATACTATCTAAGATTTTGCCCATTTTAACCTTAGTACCTGTGGCAGGAATGTCTTTGCAAAAGGAAGTAGTGCAATTTGGTAAGGCGAATATTGCCTCGGAAACATCCTTTCCTACCTTTCTTTTATCAACATCAAAGGCAGCAACTATTTCTATATCTGCAGGCGTATATCCACCAATATCCCAATGCATAAGTCCTATAGTATCATCAGTGTACCTGCCTTTGTAGTAATGAATACCTTGAATTAACGAGCTGGCACAGTTACCTATCCCAGCTATTGCTACTTTAATTTTTGCCATTTTTCTACCTCCAGTTATTTATTATTTACCAAGGATACAAAAATAATATACTTTTTCAAGCTATCATGCCAAGTACAAAATCTGCAAGTACTTGAGAATGAGCTTTGGTTGTTATTATAGAAAGATAGAGCTAACTCTTTTAGTTGGAAGAGAAGATTTAGAAAAAATGCTTTATGTTCAATATATATAAGCAATTAATCATATTTACGCTCACCGAATATCTTTGTGCCTATACGAACAATATTTGCCCCTTCCTCTATGGCTATCTTGTAAGAATTGGTCATTCCCATTGAAAGATATCTCATCTCCACATTAGGCAAACCCAGCTCTTTGATCCTATCGAAAATCTTTCTCGTTTCCACAAAATAAGGTCTCGAATCTTCAGGATTGCCAAAGCGAGGTCCCATTGTCATAAGTCCCATTACTTTTATATGTTGCAGTCCCGCAATCTGCCTAATTAGCTGTTCAGCGTCTTCTGGTAGCACGCCGGATTTCTGTTCTTCCTTGCCGCTATTTATCTCGACGAATACTGGCATTACCTTACCAATCTGTTTGCACCTTTTGTCAATTTCAGTTGCTATTTTTACGGAGTCAACCGTTTCTATCTTGTCGAACATTCTGACCACATATTTCACTTTATTTCTTTGTAAATGC
>JBNGDW010000068.1:7611-8358 GCA_049975325.1 Cloacimonadia bacterium
AAATGCCCTATAAAATGCCACTGCACTTTATTTCCAATAACTTCAAACTTTTTCATAGCTTCCTGTACATAATTTTCGCCAATAATTTTTACTCCTGCATCAATCGCCGCCAGAATTTCCTCTGGTGTCCGTGTCTTGGTCGCTGCTACTAATTGGACACCTTTTGGTAATTCATTTAATATTTTTTTTACATTATCCTGGATTGTACCCATTTACCTCTCCTCTCATAATTTACCTTTTTGTTTATCTTGAGGAATTATGTATTTTTTATCTTAATCCATTTCCCTTGGTCAATACCAATAATATTTCCGCATTGGCACTTGACCTTATCACCATCTCGTACACTGCTATCTTCAATTATTCGCTCTTTCCAGCAATGCCATAGTCGTCCTTTTCCAATTTTTAGATACTTGAAGATTTTTTGATGACATTTCGGGCATTTTATTATCATCACTTTAGATGTATCTGCCAAAGTTCCCTCCTTCTTGCTTCAAGCATATCATTTGGGATTCCTATAAATTCCGCTGCAGTTTGAACTTTGACATTCTTTAGCTTTGCTGCCTCAAAAACTTCTGCTATCCTGTCTTTCCACTCCAAATCTCTAAGAAAATGATGATCTATCACCAATGAAATCCGCCGGCTGGCGGACAAGTTTTCAATGATTTTTATCATATTTTTGATTGAGGCATTCAGACTTTCGTGGCTATATCTGAAACCCAGCATATAAGAAAGCGGACCGTCCAGGAT
>JBNGDW010000069.1:0-8155 GCA_049975325.1 Cloacimonadia bacterium
TTAAGATAATCAGCACCTCTTTTCCCTTGTATCATTTTCTTCTTTTCTACCTCCTTCCCCTCCGCCAGCTGGCCCTGTTAAATAACTATGTTTCTGACGAGGTCAGGATTTAACAGGGCTGGCAGAGAAGATTTTATTTTAATGAAACCAACCTTTGCACCAAAAGTGTCATCTCCAAATTTAGCTGTCAAGTTTTTTTAAATATTTTTTTCTTCCCACGAAACAAGGAGAAGGGGAGAAAAGGAGAAATAGGGAAAAGGAAACAGGAAACAGGAGGCAGGAAACAATTCTCCGCCAGTTGGCGGACAGATATTTCATTAGGTTTTCCCTTTCCCCTTTTACATTTTCATTATTCATTGCTCATTATTCATTACTTTTTGCTTTGCACCAAAAATCTTACCTCAAAAATTCCTGTCAAGTTTTTTCTTCGAATCTCATTTTTTATTCTACTGGGTGATTTTGCATGCCCGGTAAGGAGTGAAGCGACTGTACAGGGGTTGTTGCACTCCATACAAAGCCCCAAACATTTCTTGGCTTGACTGTTTTGCATTTCGGTCATTGGTATTTGTTTGGGATTTGGTGCTTGGTGCTTGTGATTTATTTCCCATTTCCCTTTTCCCTTTTCATTGTTTTTTCAATCTTTTAATTCTTCATTATTCATTATTCATTGCTTTTTTTATACCCTTTTAAACCTTCTGGCCAATTCCTCAAAAGATATCTCAATTATTGTTGGCCTCCCATGAGGGCAAAAGAAAGGATTCTTACAGGCAAATAAATCATTGATAAGGGCAAGCATCTGGCGTTTGGTTAGACGCTGTCCTGCCTTTATTGCCGCATGACACGCGTAGGCACTTGCTAACTTCTCTTTAAAATTGACCTGTAGCTCCACAGTCTCTTCTAATTGTTCAAATATATTAATGAGCACCTGGCCACTATTCCAATCATGTATATCTTTGGGAATTTCCTCCACAACGATTGAGTTCCCACTAAAAACTTTTAATTTAAATCCTATTTTATTGAACAGGTCCATATACTCTTCTACGAGCTCAGGAATAATTTTTTGCAGATGCTTGGGTAGGTCCAGCACAAATGGGAAAAGCAATCTTTGTCTTGCTGGCAATTGCTCTTTTTCTAATTGTTGCACGATCTTTTCATAAAGAATGCGTTCATGAGCGGCATGTTGATCAATCGCAATCACACCGCTTTTCATTCCCACAAAAATGAATAAGTTACCCGCTTGCCAGGGATTGACCATCTCAGTCTCTACAAGCTTGTTCTTCTCCTTTATAATCTCTTCATCAAAAAAGCTTATCAGCTGAACATCCTTTTTCCTATGGATAAACGCATCTTCCTGATCAGGTTCTGATGCTGCATCCTTTTTTTTGCGGGGAAATATCGCTTCTAACTCCCTCCAGTCTTTGGCACGCTCGGGACGAGAAAAAAATCCCTCTTTACCTGCCCTCTGTTTAGCCGATGTATCGGCTGGTGCACCCGTTTGCTGACTTGGTTTTTCTTTAGGTGCCTTCTTTATACTTTCATATTTCTGCCCTTCGTATACTAAAAGTGCATCTGTGAGGGTGTCTCGTATAAAATTGAATACCGTTTGAGAATTATCAAAACGCACTTCAGATTTTGTGGGCGAGACATTAAAATCAATTCTATCATTAGGAATTGTCAGAAATAAGATATACAAGGGGAGCTGAGAACTCTTTATACTCTTCTTAATGAATGGCTCGTATGCTTTCCGTATGGCACTGTATACAATTTTATCATTTATATATCTACCATTGATAAAAAGCAAATGTGTATCGCCCCATTCGTAATCTACATAAAAAGCGCCTATGTAGCCTTGCAGTTGTATAAGGTCGCTCTCTCGCTGTAGAGGGATAATATGTCGCTGAAAAAATGATGAACCAAATACATCGGCTATTCGTTTCTCCACAAGATCAACCTTCGGATAATTCAGGCTCTCTCTACCATTATGAATAAGGCGAAAACCTGTTTCAAAATGGACAGTTGCTATTCTTTGAACGGTGCGAATAATATGTCGCATCTCGGTTGCTTGGGTCTTAAGAAACTTCTTTCTTGCGGGTAAATTCTGAAAAAGGTTTCTCACTTTCACGATTGTGCCTGGAGTACTTGCCACTTCGCCTACCTTCTCAATCTTACCCTCTCGGACAATAACCTGAGTTGCAGGCGTATCAGGCATATTCTGGGGAAGAGTAATGAGTTCCAGAGCAGAGACAGCAGCGATACTTGCCAGGGCTTCTCCTCGAAATCCAAGTGTGGTTATATTGGAGATATCACTAACAGTATAAATCTTGCTTGTAGCATGCGGCTTAATGGCAAGAAGGGCATCATCTCTTGCCATACCGCTTCCATCATCTACCACTTGAATCAATTTCTTTCCCCCATTTTCAATACTGATTATGATCTGACTTGCCCCTGCATCTAATGAATTTTCTACAAGTTCTTTCACCACAGATGCAGGGCGTTCGATCACTTCGCCTGCAGCAATGTGATTTACTACATTATCATCCAGAATTTTTATTCTACCCATATTGCTCCCAAGAAAATTGGCCAAAAATCACTCTTATAATAATTTCTCGCAGAAAAAATATAGTCAAGATTTTCCCCATTTAAAATTCCAAAGTTGAAATTGTCATTTGTGCGTGCAAAAATTTTTGCAAAGCACCATAATTATGGAAATCTAAATAAAATTGGGAGCACCCCGCGCGTATGCAATATCTCAATCAGTTGCAAAATAATGTATATCACTATAAACCAGAAAACATCCAAAAAGGCTTTCCGATACTTTATCATATGAGCAGGAAAAATTGCCGGTTCATGAAGCTGATTAAATTTTGGCAAAAACCGTGGCACGGTTCCCATATATTTCTTATATTCAAGCCCATGCTGAGCCAAAAGCCGCCTTTCTTCGTATAGTATCACAAATGGATAATAAAATATAAAGAGGAGAATAATCAATCCCAGAACCAGGAGATTTTGCGATGCCAATCCGATTCCGACAGCACCGAGAAAGCTAAAGAAATATAAAGGGTGTCGAACGATAGAATAAGGTCCCTCGGTAATGATCGTATTTGTTTTATTCCCACTTATATATGCTGATGCCCATAATCTTCCCAGTACGCCTAAACATACAAAAAGAAGTCCAGCAAGATCAAAAACATAGTTAATAGCGTTCGCAGGTTTCCAGGAATAATGACTAAAAATGATAAAAAAAAGGCACACTCCAGCAAATACTCTGGTAAGCACAATTCGATATTTGGCAAAAGCCTTTAATGTTTCGGTCTGCATGGATTATTTTTTCTCTTTTTTTAACCCAAGAGCGATTTCATATACCTGATTCTTGTTGAGATTGTACTTGCCAGCAACTTTTTTTACAGCATCGCTCAAAGAGACTCCTGCTTTAATTTGTTCTTTTAATGCCCTCGTAATCTCAGACAACGGTATTTCTGGACTGCTTCCGCCTTGCACAAGAATTACAAATTCTCCTTTTAAATTTTCTTCATTCAGGTTTTCCAATAGAGTTGAGATCGGCCCACGGAAGAAGGTCTCGTGTATTTTAGTAAGTTCTTTGGCAATTACAGCCATCCGATCGCCAAATATCTCCTTCATAAGAGTCAAGGTTCTCACCACCCTTTTGGGAGATTCATAGAAAATCATGGTTTCAGGATGGTTTACAAGTTTTTGCAGGAGGTCTTTACATTTTGTCAGAGATTTTGGCAGAAATCCATAGAATGAGAAACTGTCAGTGGAAAGTCCTGAAGCGGCTAATGCGGCAGTTATCGCAGATGGACCAGGGATAGGGACAACCTGAACATCATGCTGTATGCATTCTGTCACGATAATCTCTGAGGGATCAGAAATGCCTGGCATGCCTGCGTCTGAAATAACCGCAATATTTTTTCCTGCCTCGAGCTGTGGAATCAGAAATTCTGCCCTTTCTCTTTCGTTGAATTTATGGTAAGACACCATTTTTGTCGAGATACAGTAACGCTGCATAAGCCTTGAGGAAGTACGGGTATCTTCTGCGGCTATTAGGTCTACCTCTTTAAGGACTCTAATTGCTCTTAGGGTAATATCCTCAAGGTTACCTATAGGAGTGCCAACAAGATAGAGTGTGCCTTTCATAAAATTTTGCTAGGAGAGACAAAAAGGTTCTCCTGATAATTCGAAATTAAGACAACCTAAGTTGTAATTTACTAAACTCTATGAGTCTCTTTATATTTCTTCAGGACAGCGAGCACATAATCTATATCATTAGAGGTATGGTCAGCGCATATCTGGAATCGAATTTCCTCATCACCCTTTGGCACCACGGGATAATTCAGCCCTGTAGCCAGCACCCCGTTTTCGGTAAGATAGTTAACTATTTCTGCAGTTTTTTTTGTATCTCGCACCATAAGGGGTACAACCGGATGGTCTCCTGCAATCGTTTCAAACCCAAGCTCTTTTAAGCCATTTTCAAATTTCTTTTCCATTTGATGTAGATGAGTTAAAAGTTCTCGTCCTCTTGGGCTGTCCAGAATATCAATAGATTTCATTGCAGCAGCCGCTTCACCTACTGTAATCGGATTGGAATAGATATAAGTGGGGGCTGTCTCACGAAGATAGCTAACAATTGTAGAGGAGGTAGCCACATATCCGCCATTAACTCCAAATGCCTTCCCTAATGTTCCGATAAGAACATCCACTTTTGCGCCTGTATACTCTTCTGTCCCTCTGCCTGTTTTCCCCAAAGCCCCCACACCATGGGAATCATCTACTACGGAAATAATCCCTTCCTCAAACTCATTATAGTATTTTTTGCATAATTCAGTGAGTTCAAAAAGAGGTGCATTATCGCCACGCATACTAAACACCCCATCAGTAACAACAATGATTCGCCTTGCCTTTCCAATGCATTCCTTTAGCTTAGTCTCAAGGTCATCCATATCATTATGTTTATAAATCTTCTTGTCAGCAGGTCGGGAAAGGCGGATAGCATTGATAATACAATTATGATTTAGCTCATCACTTACTGGGATGGTTTCCTTTGTAATAAGAGGGAAGAGCACTCCCAGGCTTGTTGAATAGGCAGAGCTCATTATCATTGCCGCTTCCTTACCATGGAACTTAGCCAACCGATTTTCAAGGTCTACATGTGCCTTGTAGGTTCCACTTATAAATCGAACAGCACCCGGGCCTACTCCAAAATTCTCTGAGGCTTCTTCTTCAGCCTTAATAATCTCTTCTCGCAATGGCATACCAAGATAGGAGTTCGAATTCATACGCAAGAACTCCTTATCTCCTCTGCCTTCAATAAAGAATCTAGGTCCTTTCTCGTTTTCAGCAGGCTTTACGCCTGTTATAATCATCTCTTTTCCTTTTAATGTGCCCTTTTCTGCAAGTTCTTGTAAATTTTGATTTAATACTCTTTCTAATCTTTCTGTTGCCATTTTTTCTCCTATTCTCTACTTGTTTTAATATTGTTTCTCTGATATATGCTTTAGCATATCCTCAGTCATTTTCCCCAAATCGTAGGTAGGGTCCCAGCCCCACTCCTCTCGTGCGGCACTATCATCCATTTTATTAGGCCAGGAGTCTGCAATATCCTGTCGAACCGGGTCAATTTTATAATCCATTTCAAATTCTGGGATATGCTTTTTTATTTCAGCAGCTATCTCTTCTGGGGCAAAACTCATTGCAGTTACATTAAATGCATTCCTGTGCTTCAATTTGCTTGGATCTGCTTCCATCAGATCGATTGCTGCGGAGATACAATCTGGCATATACATCATATCAAGATATGTACCTGCTTTCAGTGGGCAGGTATAGCGTTTATGTTTCAGCGCCGCATAAAAGATTTCTACAGCATAATCTGTTGTACCACCTCCGGGAGGGGTGACATAGGAGATAATACCTGGGTAACGGACTCCTCGCGTATCAACGCCAAATCTTTTATAATAATAATCGCACAGAAGTTCACCCGCTACTTTGGTAACACCATACATAGAGGTAGGTCGCTGGATAGTATCCTGAGGTGTATTATCTTTTGGAGTTGTTGGGCCAAAAGCGCCAATTGAACTGGGTGTAAATACGGCGCAGTTATGCTCACGAGCCACTTCCAGCACATTATATAAACCGCCCATATTGACATACCAGGCAAGCTGAGGTTTCTCTTCTGCAACTGCAGAGAGCACTGCGGCTAGGTGATAAATAACACCGACATCGAGTTTATTCACAACCTGTTTGATTGAATTTACATCTGTGCAGTCAATCCATTCAAACGGTCCAGATTCAAGGAGTTCCTGATTTGGCTTCTTTCTGTGACCTGCCGCAATAACATTACTCTCGCCATATCGCTTTCGTAATGCTAGGGTTAGTTCTGAACCTATTTGACCTGTGGCTCCTGTAACCAATATCTTTCTCATTCATGCCTCCTGATGAGTATATTTCTATAATTTTTATTCCAAGACAACGATGGCACAAGCATATACCGACTCATGAGAGATAGAGACCTGTATATTCATAATTTTTCGCTCTTGCAGGAGCGCCAAAGCCTTGCCATGCGCTATGATATCAGGCTTGCCATCACTATTATTTATCACTTCGACATCTTTCCATTGTAGTTTATCATTCCAGCCTGTACCCAGAGCCTTAAAAAATGCCTCTTTTACTGCAAATCTAGCTGCAAAATGCTCAGCCTGAGAAGCAATAGTTTTGCTCCTGCTGCTATATCTTTGTTCGCTCTCTGTAAAAATTCTCTCAAAAAATCTTGTTTCCTGCTTCTCGAGATGACGCTCGATTCTTGATATCTCGACAAGGTCTATGCCTATTCCTTTGATCATGGAAGTAATTTTTACGGAGTATGATGATTCCTGTCAAATAATAAAATGAATAATGAGAAGTTGAAAGATTGAAAGATTGAAAAACAATGAAAATAAATGATAAGCACCAAGCATCAAACTCCGAATAAGCAACAAAACTCAAGCACCAAATAACAAACAAATCACAAGCACCAATGACCGAAATGCAAAACAGTCAAGCCTCGTCCACCGTTTGGCGGAGAAGCAATCCCTTTTTCTCCTTTTCCCCTTTTCACCCCTTCTCCCCACCTTCTCTTTTCTGGGAAAATAAAAAAATTTGGCAGCCAAATTTAGATGTTGCACTTTGGGTAGAAATATTGATTAAGAAACTTGACAGGATATCAGAGTAGGAATTTAAAATGGAAAAAAGGACGCAATCCGCCAACCGGCGGAGGAGTATGATATGCACCGTGAAACAAACTGTATAAAGAATAATATGAGAATAGGAGGAAATATGTACAGAAAAAACAAAAACCGTATCTTTGCTGAGAAGAAACTAATATTATCGGTGCTTTTCAGCCTATTCCTCAGTCTATCCCTTGCTCCAAATCTTTTTGCCGTTTATCATAAATTAGGTAGTTATGATACACCTGGTTCTGCAAGGTGAGTTGCCATTTCTGGCACAATTGCTTATGTGGCAGATGAGTCTTCTCTTCAGATAATAGATGTAAGTGATCCGGAGAACCCATGTTTACTATCTGCAATACAACCTCATAATGATTCATTCATTGTGTCTAAACCTCTAATTATTGGCGATCAATTAATGGTAGCAGATAATGGATGGAATGAAATTCTTACTTATGATGTTTCTGAGCCTGCAAATCCAGAATCTGTGGGTTCTTATTTATGGAATCTTTCAACTTGGGACATGGCAGTATATGATAATTGTCTTGCAACTGCAAATAGTTGGCATGGTATTTCTATTCTTAATTTAGAAGGAGTCCCTGTAGATGAAGTTGAAATCACTGGTCCAGTTGATGTGTGCAATTATCCCAATCCATTTAACACCTCAACCACCATATCCTTTTCAATCCCAAAGAGCATAAAGGAGCCAAAGATAAAAATCTACAACATAAAAGGGCAACGCATTCGCGAATTAAAAATTAAAAATTTAAAATTAAAAATTAAAGAAGAAGTTATTTGGGATGGGACTGATGCTAGAGGGAATAAAGTTCCCAGCGGGGTCTATTTCTATAGAATCAGTGGATTAGAGAACGTCCCTGTACAAAAAATGATATTGATTAGATAAAGCTGTTTTCTCCTTGGTGAGTCAAGAGGGAGAG
>JBNGDW010000070.1:0-8147 GCA_049975325.1 Cloacimonadia bacterium
ATACAATAGCTGCTGGACCTGATAAAGTGCAGAATGTAGGAATTATTTCTGGCGGTTCTAGCCAGGGCTTTGTACTTGCTGCAGAATTGGGAGCTGATACCTATCTATGCGGAGAAGTGGAAGAATCAATAGTTCGTGAAGTGGAAGAAATTGGCATAAATTTTATAAACGCTGGGCACTATAATACAGAGAAGCTTGGAATTCAAAATCTTGGCAATTTGCTTGCCGATCGATTCAGCTTGGAAGTCAGGTTTATAGATATTCCATGCGATGTGTAAAGTTATGTATGTGCTGGGAATCGATATTGGTGGAACAAATATAAAGTATGGAGTTACAAATGGGCAGGATATCACACAACTTATTTATTATGATTCTCTTCCATCATCTGCATCAAACGGTAAAGATGCCCTGCTTAAAAGTCTGATTGGTCTGATTAAGCGTTCGATAGACAGGTTCAATGTAAAAAAAGTTGGCATAGGCATACCCGGACTCGTTAATCCCCAAACCGGGACAGTAAGCGATCCACCACATATTCCAGGCTGGGCCACTGTGAATCTTTATGAAGAGCTCCATAAAACAGAACTCCCCATATATGTAGATAATGACGCTAATTGCTTTGCTATGGGAGAATATATTCTACGGCAGGATGCAAGTATTAAAAATTTGATTGGCATCACATTGGGAACAGGGATAGGTGGAGGGATTGTGCTGAACGGGAAGATATTTCGTGGCAAGAGAGGCGGAGCAGGAGAGATCGGACATATAAAGGTTGTCCCTCATGGTCGACAATGTGGATGCTCACAGCATGGATGTATAGAAGCCTATGCATCTGACTCTGGAATCCAGACAATTTCTTATGAACAATATGGGAAGAAATTGTGCTCAGAAGAACTTTATGATCTTGTCCTACAAGGCGATAAAAAGGCAAATTCCATATTTTCTGATGTATTTGAGAAACTGGGCATTGTATGTGCAGGATTGGTAAATCTGCTTGCACCAGATATTGTTGTATTCGGTGGTGGACTTGCAAGGATGAATGAATTTTTGCTTACACCTGTAACAAGAGCAATGCAGGAGAATTGCTATAGAAAACTATTCGAAAATGTGCGAGTGGAAATCTCACAATTTGATGAAAAAGCAGCGATTACAGGGGCAACTAAGCTTTGCCTCTGATCCGTGGAAATGTAGCTAGCTTAGAGTGTTCTATTGGGCTTTTTCTTTGTATTTTTTTAGGCTAATGGGAAAAAAATTTTAAAAAAACTTGCCAGAAAATATTCTTTTTTGTTTACATTAACCTTTTAGAATAACTTTATATAAGGGAGCATTATGGCTAGAAAATGTGAAATATGTGGGAAAGCACCAATGTTTGGAGTAAGTAGAAGTAAATCGAATAGGAGTACCCCAAGACGCTGGAATCCCAATCTACAAAGAATTCGAGTGAAGATGGATGATGGTACGGTTAAAAAGATGTGGGTCTGTAGCCAGTGCATCAAAACTGGCAGGGTTGAAAAGGCATAAATAATAATAAGACAAAGAATCAATCTCGGAGGTATATATGAGAGATCTTAAAATAGCAAGCAGGAAAATAATAGTTACCATAATAGCAATTTTATTTTCAACATTACCTTTGTTTGGGCAAGAGGTTCCTTTAGCAGATGAGACAGGACATAGTCCATTTGTAAAGGTAGCAAAAGAAGTTCTTGAATCTGTGGTAAATGTACAGGTCGAATGGGAAACTGAGATGCCAGACCTTAGCAAGATATTCCCTTTTAACGATGAGTTTTTTAAATTTTTCTTCCACGGAGAACCAAGACTGCCACAGCAGCGAAAATCGGTTAGCCTGGGCTCTGGTTTTATGTTTAGAAAAGATGGAAGGGATGTATATATACTTACAAATTATCATGTTATAGGAAAAAGTAAAGAGGGAAAGATTACTATTACATTGTTGGATGGGGAGGAGTATAATGGGGAACTTGTTGGCGTTGATGAAAAAACTGATATTGCTGTTTTGAAAATAACCGTGGAAAAGGATAAGGAAGTTACACTGGTTGAACTTGGAGATTCTGATATTATTGAAGTTGGTGATTGGGTAATTGCGATTGGAAGCCCATTCTCTCCGAATTTAAGTGGGACTGTAACTATAGGTGTGGTGAGTGCAAAAGGACGTACTGGACTTTACTTTGGTGAGGATTCACCTGTATATCAGGACTATATACAAACTGATGCTGCCATAAATCCCGGAAATAGTGGTGGTCCACTTGTCGGTATAGATGGGAAAGTGGTTGGTGTAAATGCAGCAATATCAACAGTTTCTGGAGGAAACATAGGAATTGGCTTCGCCATCCCTGTCAACATTGCCCAAAAATCTGCTACTGATCTTATTGAAAAAGGATATGTTGAACGTGCTTATCTCGGAATACTTCCTCAAGCAATAAGCCCGGATATCCAAAAGACACTTGACCTGCCTTCTTTGAAAGGTGTACTTATTGCAAAGGTTGAGGAAGACACACCAGCCGAGAAGGCAGGACTCAAAAGAGGCGATATTATTATAGAATTTGATGGACAGCCTGTTGATAATGCAGATAAATTCAGATTAATGGTTGCAAATGCCGATATTGGTAAAACTGTAGAAATAAAAATCCTTCGTGATGGTAAAGAATTAATCAAAAAAGCTACACTCACTCCTTATCCAGAAACAACTCCTGCAAGGGTACCCCCAAAAGAAGAAACACACGAGTGGCTCGGAATTGATGTGCAACCACTTGATTCAGATTTTGCAAAAAGATTAGATGTAAAAGCAGATCATGGTGTGATCGTGTCCAAAATTGCTCCTGGCTCGCCTGCTGAAGAAAGTGCTCTACAGGTGGGAGATGTTATACTTGAAATAAATAATGAACCAATTAAAAATATAGATGATTATTACGAAATTATTGACAGAATAAAAGAGGAAAAGAAAAAATCGATCCTAACGTATGTGCTCTCAGGTAACGATTATTACCATTATGTTGCCATACAGTTGAGAGAAGAGGAATAAAGGCATAAAGGTCAAAATAACTTTATTTCCCATCCGCCAGCTGGAGGAGACTCTTACAAGAAGGGTAAAAGAGTAGCTATAAAAAGGAATGCACACTTTTGGAGGGAAAGAAAATTAGAAGAAAAGTATAATTATTATGACAGAAAATCCAGCAGAAGACAAAACATTACAAAAGTATCTATCTGAAATTGCTGATATTCCTACCTTGTCTCGCGCAGAAGAGCGTGAGCTTATAAAGCGGGCACAAGCCGGGGATCAAGAGGCAATGAATAAACTTATAGAGAGTAACCTTAAATTTGTGGTAAAGGTTGCAAGCAAATTTCAAGGCCAGGGGCTCTCTCTTTCTGAATTAATAAGTGAAGGGAATTTGGGACTTATTAAGGCAATTAAACGGTTTGACCTTAGCCGTAATACTAAACTTATTACTTACGCTGTGTGGTGGATACAGCAAGCTATTCAATCTGCAATTTTGGAAAAAAATAAACTTATACGTATACCAGCAAAGACTGTTTCAACAATTGGTAAACTCGAGGAAGCGAGACGAAAACATCGTACCGAAAAAGGTAATGAACTGCCAGTAAAAGAGATAGCCAAAAAGATGGATATAAAAGAAAAAAAGGCACGCGAACTGTTGCAGCAAACCCCAGAAGTTATCTCTTTAGATGAAATTTATGGTGAAACTGACGCTCTGTCCCGAATGCAAATTCAGAAAGTTGGAGAGACTGGTACCGCATCAGAAGAATTAGACACACACAAAATCTATCGCCGCAAAAGGCTGAAAGAGAAAATCAACAAAAAGTTTGCAGAATTGTCCCCCAGAGATGCTCATATTATTAAAGAATATTTTGGCTTTGGTGAGAATGATAAAGGGAAAAATTTTGCTCAAATAGCACGTGAACTTGGGCTCTCGCGTGAACGTGTTAGACAAATCTTTAAACAGATAATTGAAGACCTTAGAAAAGAAGTCGTTAATGAGGATGATATTGATCAGTTACTTCGGATGTAAATCTTACTGGTATCTATCCGCCAGCTGGCGGATTCCATTGGGGAATCCCCGCAGCCCATAGCTTAAAATTAAATGATATAAAAACATAAATCCGAACTTAGAACTTTTTAAAGCCGTCCCATTCATCCAAAACCAGATCTCATAAGAAAAATTGGCTTTATTTACAGAAGAAGGTGTAAGACAAATGGAAAAAACTTATAATCCGCAAGCAATTGAACCAAAGTGGTATAAATTTTGGCTGGAGAAAGGTCTTTTTAATGCAGAAGTAAATCCCTCCAAAATCCCATATACCATAGTTATGCCCCCCCCTAATTTGACAGGCATACTGCATATGGGGCATGTATTGAATAATACCTTGCAGGATATTATAATCCGCTATAAACGAATGAGAGGTTTCGAGGTGCTTTGGTTACCAGGAACTGACCATGCAGGTATAGCCACTCAGAATGTTGTTGAGCGCGAGTTGGCAAAGCAAGATAAAACACGCTATGATGTTGGAAGAGAAGAACTAGTCAAGTCTATCTGGCAATGGATAGAAGAAAAAGGTGGAAGGATTACTGAACAGTTAAAAAGGCTGGGGGCAAGCTGTGACTGGCGTAGGCAACGCTTCACAATGGATGAGGGACTCTCAAACGCTGTCATAGAAGTCTTTATCCAGCTTTATAAAAAAGGTCTAATCTACAGAGGAAATTACATTATTAATTGGTGTCCACGCTGCGAAACTGCATTGTCTGATGATGAAGTAGATTATGAGGAAGAAGATGGACATCTATGGTATATAAAATATCTTCTCCAAGATAGCAAAGATGAATACATAGTAGTAGCTACTACCAGGCCAGAGACTATGCTTGGAGATACCGCAGTTGCGGTTAATCCCGAGGATCCTCGTTATAAGCACCTCATTGGCAAAACAGTAATAGTACCACTTGTTGAGAGGCCTGTGCCAATTATTGCCGATAGCTATGTTGATAGAGAATTTGGTACAGGATGTGTTAAGGTTACTCCCGCGCATGACCGCAACGATTTTGAAATTGGTGCAAGGCACAACTTACCTCAAATATTAATCATGGATGAAAAAGCAACTATGAATGAAAATGCTGGTGCTGAATATGAAGGCATGAATAGATTTGAGGCAAGAGAAAAGATAGTTGAAGATTTAAAAGAAAATAATCTTTTAGAAAAAATAGAAAAATATATACATAGTGTTGGACATTGCTCTCGCTGTCATACTGTAGTGGAACCCTACCTTTCCCTACAATGGTTTTTGAAAATGCAACCATTAGCAGCCCCGGCAATCGAGGTTGTAAAAAAGAAAAAGATAATATTCCATCCCCAAAGGTGGGAAAAGGTATATTACAACTGGATGGAGAATATCCATGACTGGTGTATCTCGCGCCAGATATGGTGGGGACACCGCATCCCAGTTTATTATTGTGACTCCTGTGGTGAAATGGTTGTGGCAAGAAAAAAACCTGAAAAATGTCCCAAGTGCTCCGGGACTTCATTTCATCAAGACCCTGATGTGCTTGATACCTGGTTTTCATCATGGCTATGGCCCTTTTCAACATTGGGTTGGCCAGAGGAAACAAGAGAACTTGGGTATTTCTACCCAACCGATCTGTTAGTTACAGCTCCAGAAATAATTTTTCTCTGGGTGGCTCGTATGATTATGTCTGGCTTGGAATTCATGCACGAAATCCCATTCAAAAATGTATATCTCCACGGTGTAGTACTTGATGAGCGCTCACGCAAAATGTCCAAATCACTTGGGAATTCTCCTGACCCTATTGATATTATTGATGAGTTTGGTGCAGATGCTCTTCGTTTTAGTATGATATATAATACCCCCAAAGGGGGTGATGTCGTATATAGCAATGCGCTTGTTGAAACTGGTAGAAATTTTGCTAACAAAATATGGAATGCGGCTCGCTTCGCAATTACAAATGCCGAAAAAATTAATGGTATGCCAGAGTCCCCAGAAGAATTGGAGATCACGCTCGCAGATAGATGGATTTTGCATGAACTGCAGACTGCAATCTCAGCAGTAATTCCGGCCTATGAAGACTATCGCTTCAATGATATTGCCCATATTCTGTATGACTTTTTCTGGAATGAGTACTGCGCCTGGTATCTCGAACTTATAAAGGATAGATTTTATAATTCCAGGGATATTGCTTCCCCGCGTACAGCAAAATTTATTATGCTACGAGTCATGGATTATTCTCTGCGAATGCTTCATCCAATTATGCCATTTATTACTGAAGATCTTTGGCAACGCATAAAAAAGTTCTGTCCCGAGCTATCACATAATTCCATTATGTCTACTGAATTTCCAGTTACAGACCGGGAGCAGCTCTTTCCACAAGCAGCGCAGAATATGAAGTTGATAATAGATATTATTTCTGCGGTTAGAAGCATACGCAAGGATATGAATGTGCCACCTAAAAACAAGGTAGACCTGATGCTTAATGTGCCAGAACCACAAGATCAAAAAATCTTAAATGAACATGCACATTATATAGAACTCATGGCAAATTGTGCAAATATTAAAATTGCTCACAGAATTACCCGCCCTGCCCAATCTGCCTCGGCAGTGGTTAACAATATAGAAATTTTTGTCCCTCTGGCGGGACTGATCGATATTAAAAAAGAACGAAAAAGGCTTGAAAAACAATTACATCAGGCAGAACAAAATCTGACAGCAGCAAACCAAAAGTTACAAAACGGGAAGTTTTTGAAAAATGCCCCAAATTCAGTTGTGGAAAAAGAGAAGTTAAAGAAGGCTGAACTTGAAAAAAGGGTGCAAAAACTTAGAGAGAACTTATCTTTTCTTGCCTAAGGCATTATTTGACAAACTTTAAGGCGGTGTTATTATATTTATACATGACATGCGAAAGTGGCGGAAATGGCAGACGCGCTGGACTTAGGATCCAGTCCGCTAAACGGCGGATAGGGGTTCAACTCCCCTCTTTCGCACCAGTTTTCAGTCAAATCAATGGAGTAATATGGAGACTAAGTTAGAAAAAGTGGGTAATTGTAAACGAAAACTTACCATAAAGGTGCCTAAAGAAACAGCGCAAAAAGACTATATGTCAGTGCTAAAAAACTTTCAATCGGAGGTCACGCTGCGAGGTTTCCGCAAAGGGAGAGTCCCCTTACCCATTATAGAAAACCTTTACAAAGATCAGTTAAAGGCAGGCTATTTGGAAGAATACATTCCCAAATATTATCAAAAAGCAGTGCTTGGGCTAAGTGAAGAAAATGAGCGGCCCATCACGAGAGGTGCTCTTCAGGATTTTAAGTGGGAACCGGGAAAACCACTTACTTTAGCATTCAATTTCGAAGTCAAACCAACTGTAGAGTTAAAAAACTATCATGGCCTTGAAATTCCTTTTACGTCAAAAAAGGTAACAAAAGAGTTGATTTCAGAAGAGCTCAAAAGGCTGCAAGAGAGCCATGCTAAAATAGAAGAAAAAGAAAATGGTATCGTAAGGAAAAAAGATATTATTTATTATACTGTTCTTTCCTATGACAACGAACCTGTTAAGAAACAAGAAGAACAACCATATCAGGTTGGAAGTAAAATATTCGGAGAAAAATTTGATGAAGATATTATAGGCAAGAGAAAAGGCGATGTTGTTGATAGTACACTTGAAGTGAAGACTGGTGATAAAGAAGATATTCGAACTTATCCAATTTCTATCAAAATCACAAATGTTAAAAAAGTGATTATGCCAGAATTGAATAACGACTTTGCCAAGGATGTGGGAGCCTATGAATCGTTGAAGGAACTTAAAGCTGCAATCCAAGAGAATCTTGAGAAAGAAATTGAAGAGCAGAACACACAGGCAAAACGCTCGTTGATCTTGCAAGAGATAATCAAACAAAATCCATTTGAGATCCCTGAAGATTTTGTTAAAGAATATGTTGATGAGATGATAGCTGCCCGAGCAAATCAGCAACCTCAAGCCATCTCAGAAGATGAGATTAAAGACCTGAAAGAAAAATATAAGGAATATGTAGAAAATGAACTCAAGAGGATCTATACTCTTGAAAAATTGCGTGAATTGGAAAAGGACAGCATTTACGCACAATATAAGGACATGG
>JBNGDW010000071.1:0-4499 GCA_049975325.1 Cloacimonadia bacterium
GATGTTAACAGAGAATTTCTTTTAGTTTCATATGCTTTAAAAGGAGAAATTCTCAATCTTGATGGATATAGATGGCACTATCCAGAGAGGGAAAAACTGCGAGAGATTTTTTACTTGCAAAGCTATTACACAATCAACCGGCTTATTAATACCTACTCCAAAGAGCAATTTCAAGATTTCTTAGATGCCATGTATTATAACCCCAATGGTGATTTTGATGAACTTTTTTTGAGCGTTTTTGGTCTGGAAGCAAGAGCCTTTCTTGCCCAAACCCAGCATTCTATAAAACCTCATGCCTTTTTAATGGTATTATTCACAGGCTTTGGTCTTCTCTGGACTGTTGTACTTCCCATCCTTCTTCTGATAGCGTATCTAAGGAAGCGGAGAAAGGCAAGAATAGTTGAGAAGGCATGGATAGAAGAAGAAATTGAGAAAGATGAAATGTAAAAGATTGAAAAGCAGAAAATAATGAATAATGAAAAGGGAAAAGATAAAAAACTTTACAAGTCAGATCTTAGCGGACCTGATTGGAGTTCACTGTTTTCTTGAGGCATAACAGAAAAGATTTAAAATTTATAAGATAGGAGTTAGGATGACAAAGGTAAATTCAGGTTTCGCTGGTAAAGATTTTCTGGAAAAATTGCTCAAAACGCCCTCACCTTCAGGCTATGAGGACAAGGTGCGCCTGCTCTGGCATGATGAAATGAAAAATTATGCTGAGGAGGTTAGGATTGATGTACATGGCAATGTAATTGCTGCTGTAAATAAAGATAATTCTCCCAGGATAATGTTGGCTGGGCATATGGATGAACTTGGTTTTCAGGTAAAGTACATTGACGATAAAGGATTTATCTATTTTAATCGTCTGGGCGGGTTTGATATTGGTATTATTCCAGGTCGTAAGGTGCGTATCCATACGAAAAAGGGTGATGTATTAGGTGTTATGGGAAAGAAAGCTGTACACATGATGGAAAGAGAAGAACGAGAAAAAGTCCCTAAATCACACCAGCTCTTTATTGATGTGGGTGCAGCCGATAAAAAGGAAGCAGAAAGTTTGGTAGAAATTGGAGACCCGATTACCTATGACCCAAATTTTGAAGAGCTTCGGAATGGAGTGGCAACCTCTCGTGGTTTTGATGATAAGATTGGTGCTTTTGTTGTAGCACAGGTACTTAAAAATGTTGCAAAAAGAAAGAATGAATGCAAGGCAGGGGTATTTAGTGTGGCAACTGTACAAGAAGAGGTTGGACTTCGTGGAGCGAAGACATCTGCCCATGGCATAGGTCCTGATATTGGAATTGCCGTGGATGTTACTAATGCAAGTGATACACCGGAGATAAACCTGGCACAATTTGGCGAAGTCAAGTTAGGAAAAGGTGCTGCTATTTCCCGTGGACCTAATATTAATCCTATGGTTTTTGAGATGCTCACAAAGATTGCAAAAGAAAAGAAAATTAACCACCAAATTGAGGCTGCTCCATATCCCACTGGCACAGATGCGAATGTAATCCAGATTACCAGGGCTGGAGTGGCTGCCGGTCTAGTCTCTGTCCCCTGTAGATACATGCATACATACACAGAAGTAATCTCACTAAAAGATGTTGAAGATGTGATAAGTTTGCTTACTGAGTTCTGTTTAGCGGTTGATAATGAGATTGACTTTAGACCTTTGAAAAGCTATTAGATTAAGTTGAGATGTATACCTGGGTTGTTTTACCACTTCTGATTTTTTTGGCTCGTGTATGTGATGTTTCTATTGGGACAGTTCGTATAATCTTTGTTGCACGCGGGAAAAGACTCCTGGCACCACTACTTGGATTTTTTGAGATATTGATTTGGCTTCTTGCGATTCAACAAGTCATGCAGAACCTGACTAATATTTTGTGCTATCTCGCATATGCCGGGGGATTTGCAGCTGGCACTTTTGTTGGTATGGTAATTGAAGAACATCTTGCGATTGGTATGGTTGTTATCCGTATTATCACGCAACAAAGTGCGGATGAACTGGTGAGTGCATTAAAAGAGCAGGGGTGCGGAGTGACAATAGTTGACGCGAAAGGTGCTCGTGGCAAAGTTAAGATTATTTATTCCGTAATAAATCGCCGTGATATAGATGAGATTGTCAATATTATCAAAAGATACAATCCGAAAGCTTTCTACACAATTGAAGATGTACGTGAAGCATACAAAGGAGTCTTTCCCGAGCGCCAGCCATCAAGAGAATATCGTAATATTAATATTCTGCGAAAGCGAAGAAAAGAAAAACTATAACGAAGTTTTGTATATATTGTTTATAAAGAGTGTCACCAATAAAAAATACCGATTCATTGGAGGCAAAAATGAGTAAAAGTAAGAAGTTACTCTTTACAATCGTTACCGTCTGCTTGGTTTGTGCCAGCACACTGGCTTATGGACAGGGGCAAGGTTTTGGACTTGGCATCATACTTGGAGAGCCAACAGGAATAGGTGTAAAATACTGGTTGGGTACCACAAACGCTATTTCAGGTGCAGCAGCATGGTCTTTTTCTGGTGAGGAGTCTATACATATTCACGCAGATTATCTTTTCCACAATTTTGGCCTTATACAGCAGAATCTACCTCTGTATTATGGGGCAGGAGCGAGGGTAAAATTGGAAGATGATGTTAAAGTTGGGATTCGTATTCCTGTTGGAATCGCTTATCTCTTCGAGATACCACTGGATACATTCCTCGAGATCGTCCCATTGCTTGACCTTGTACCAGATATCGACTTTGGATTGAACGCTGCAATTGGCGTTAGATACTACTTTTAGAAAATTTATAAAAATAAGGACAGGGAATCCATACTCAAAAACAGTATGGATTCCCCCTCTTCCCATTTTTACTGAAGATTATGCACTTTTTAAAATGAAATATGAGAACTTTTATCGTAAATTGCTAATATATAAAAAGACAAATTTTTTATGAGTAGATTAATAATTGTTTCAAATAGATTACCCGTGTCGATTGAGAGACGCCGGAACAAGCTCTATTTTAAACCGAGTGTAGGTGGCTTGGCTACTGGACTTGGCTCTTTTTATAAGACCTATGACAGTAAGTGGATAGGCTGGTGCGGAGTTGTATCCGAGAAACTTACTGAAGAAAACCGCAATGAGATTACAGCTCGGCTTGATAGCGAATTTTCTAATCTACCCATTTTCCTTTCAGAAAGTGAGGTAAACAAGTTTTACTACGGATTCTGTAACCAAACTATCTGGCCTTTGTTTCACTGCTTTACTCAATATACTGTGTATGATAAAAAATTATGGGACGCATATAAATCTGCTAATCGTACTTTCTGCGATGCGGTTTTAAAGATAGCCAAACCAGGTAATATTATCTGGGTAAATGATTATCATCTAATGCTTCTCCCAGCACTTATAAGAAATAAAATGCCAGAAGCAACTATTGGATTTTTTCTACACACTCCATTTCCTCCCTTTGAGATTTTTCATCTTATCCCATGGCGAAGAGAACTCATTGAAGGACTTCTTGGGGCTGATCTGATTGGTTTTCATACATATGATTATGTATACAATTTTTTGGATAGTATTCATCGTATTTTGGGCTATGACCATACTTTTGGCGAAATTGCTACTCCTGAACGCATACTAAAAGTAGATAGCTTTCCTATGGGGATTGACTACATGCGATATGCAAAGGCAATAGAACTGGTCGATGTGCAAAAAAAGATTGCCCGCATTCATAGGCGTATTGGTAAACATAAACTGATTGTATCTATCGATAGACTTGATTATACGAAAGGGATTCCAGAGCGTTTGCGAGCTTTCGATTCCTTTCTTGAAAAATATCCGCAATATCAGGGTAAGATAACACTTATTCAGGTCTCAGTCCCTTCTAGAACCAAGGTTGAATCCTATCAAAAACTGAAAAGGCGAGTTGATGAGCTTGTTGGAAAAATTAATGGGAAGTATGGGACTATTGATTGGATTCCTATCTGGTATCTTTATCGCTCCCTCTCTTTTGAAAATATAACAGCTCTTTACAATGTGGCTGATGTTGCTCTGGTAACCCCGGTAAAGGATGGAATGAATTTGATCGCAAAAGAATTTATTGCAACCAAAAAGGATGGCAAAGGCGTCTTAATTTTAAGTGAAATGGCAGGTGCAGCAAAAGAGATGGGAGAGGCTCTTATAATTAATCCGAATAATCAGGAAGAGATGGTAGATGCTCTCTATCAGGCAGTTAAGATGCCAGAGGATGAGCAGGTCAAACGAAATCGCACACTTCAGCACCGCTTAAAACGCTACAATGTAAAAAAATGGGCACAAGATTTTATAGACGGGATTTCCGCAGTAGAACAAAGACAGCAAGAACTCCAGTCGCAACAATTAACAGGACCTACGGTAAATACGCTTATAAAAAAATATAAAGACATTAAAAACAGGCTTTTAATTCTCGATTATGATGGTACTCTTATCACCCCCTATAACTCCAGTTCATTTCCTTCCCAATCACTA
>JBNGDW010000071.1:4509-8142 GCA_049975325.1 Cloacimonadia bacterium
AAAAAGAAAACCGCGTAGTTATAATAAGTGGGAGGCAAAAGGATGTTTTGGAACAATGTTTTGGTGAATTGAATATAGGATTGGTCGCTGAACACGGTGCCTTAATAAGACATGTTGATAGCGATTGGGAAACTATTGAGCCTTTGGAAACGGCATGGATGGAAAAAATTCTGCCAATATTAGAGCATTTTGTAGATAGAACTCCAGGGTCTTTTATCCTCCAAAAAGAATTCTCAATCGTATGGAATTATAGAAATGTTGATGAAAAGCTCGCATCAATAAGGTCTATAGAACTGAAAAATTCTTTACAAAACCTAACTACTAATCTAAACTTAAATATTTTGGAAGTAGAAGGTTCAAAAATATTAGAGATAAAGCAATCTGGTATTAATAAAGCCAGAGCAATAACTACCTGGCTGGATAAGAAGGAATGGGATTTTATTTTAGCAGCTGGCGATGATATAACAGACGAACCAGTATTTGAAATTCTTCCTGAGCATGGATTTTCTGTTAAGGTGGGTTTTAGCCCATCAGAAGCAAAGTGGAGAGTTGATAACGCGCAAGAAATGCAATTAATTCTCAAAAGGCTTGCCCAAAATTGAAAGAGGAAAAGATAATAAATCTTCGCAAAAGAAAGATAGATAATCTAAAAGAGTTTTACTCATTGATGTTTGAGACCAGAGATATTCGCCGAAAAATGGTGGCAAATAGGCTGGTAGGAGATAAATGCTTGCAAGAGTGGCTTGATGCACTGAAATATAGTTTTGACCTTTTATGTAATATACCTTCTCAGGAGAGCCAAAAAATATTGAGATATAATGAAAATACTTTTGTAAAATTAAATCTATCCTATGAAATATCTGAATTAAGAAAAGATATCTTTTATTTTTCCCATAGTGAAAATGATTTTTGTCAACTCCTTGCAACGATGAACAGCGATTTTGCTTCACAGGTTCAAGCCGGTCTGGATTCTATCTCTGAATTCCCTTTACAAAACTTCATTTCCGACCGCGATGGAACAGTAAATAATTATTGTGGCCGCTATAACTCTTCTGTCCAGTCAGCATATAATGCTATATTTTTGTCACACTTTGCTATGAAATCTGTCGAAAATGCGGTTATTCTTACATCTGCTCCTCTGGAACATATTGGACTTCTTGATATGAATGTTGCTCCGGAAGACCTTTTTATATATGCAGGCTCCAAAGGTAGGGAGTATCGCGATAAAACAGGTAAAAAGACACATTTCCCAATTGAAGAAACGAAACAAAAAAAGCTAAATGAGCTCAATGAGCAGATAGAAAAATTGGTACAAGAGAAAGAATACCAGATATTTTCTCTTATTGGCTCAGGATTGCAGAAAAAATTTGGGCAAACAACAATTGCCCGACAGGATATTTATCATTCAATACCAGACAAGACATCACAGGAATTCCTTGAAACGATAAGGCAAATTGTTAACAAAGTTGATCCTGAAGAGATATTTTTCAGAATAGAGGACACGGGACTCGATATTGAGATTATTCTTACAATTGCAGAGGGAGAAAGCGAAACATCGATTAAGGATTTCGATAAAGGAGATGGGGTAAATTTTCTGGATAAATCAGTTCCCCTGCAAATCGCTCAAGGTAGTGTTCTTATCTGCGGAGACACGGATTCTGATCTGCCAATGGTAATGGCTGCTAAGGAGAAAACAGCTGATGTCTACACTATTTTTGTAACAGAGGATAATAACCTTCAAGAAAAAGTCCTCTCTGTATGTCCCAATACATTTTTTGTATCATCTCCTGACATTCTTGTCACTATTCTTAATAAAATATCAAAACGGAGTGAATAATGAAAGACCTTTCATGTAAAGGAGCAATATTTGATTTAGATGGAGTCATCACTGCCAGTGCTAAGTTACATGTAGAGGCGTGGAAAAAGACATTTGATTCATATTTAGAAAAACTTTCGAAAAAAACGGGTATACCATTTCAGCCATTCACCTATGAGCAAGACTATTTACCATATGTGGATGGGAAACCGCGCTATAAAGGGACTCAATCATTTTTAGAGTCTCGAGATATAGACCTTCCATACGGCTTCCCCTCAGATCCTCCGGGCAAGGAAACAATTTGTGGAATAGGAAATCAAAAGAATGAGTTGTTTCGTGCCCTTATCGAAGAAAAAGGGGTAGAAGTGTTTGAATCCTCAATTGAGCTAATTAAGCAGCTAAAGAAGCAGAATATTAAAGTTGGGGTTGCTTCTTCCAGCCAGAATTGTTCTTTAATTTTGAAACGCGCTGGACTTATTGAGCTTTTTGAGACAATCGTTGATGGTATTACAGCGCATGAACTTGGACTCAGAGGGAAACCTAATCCAGATATATTTATTGCTGCAGCAAAGAATATGGGTCTATATCCATCTGAATGTATGGTATTTGAGGATGCCTTTGCTGGAGTGGAAGCCGGGAGAAATGGCAATTTTGCTTTGGTGGTAGGTATTGCCCGCAAAACCGTCCCAGAACAGCTCAAAGAACATGGGGCAGATATAGTTGTGAAAGACCTAAAAGAACTAAGCCTTAAAGATATAGAAAATTGGTTCAAGACCGGCATAAAAGAGAAATGTTGGAACCTTACATATTTTGGGTTTGATCCATCCCAGGAATTGTTACGAGAGGCTCTCACAACTGTCGGAAATGGCTATTTTGCTACGCGTGGCTGTTTCGCAAGCACACAGGTTAATGACGATATTCACTATCCAGGAACCTATATTGCAGGACTTTATAATAAACTTCCCTCGAATGTGCATGGTAAAATCGTTTATAATAATGACCTTGTAAATTGTCCGAATTGGCTTCTTATACAAGTAAAAATCGGCGATTCTGATTTTATCAACCTCCTTGAATGTGAGATTCTACGATATAAGCATAATCTGAATATGCAAGACGCTATCGTAAGTCGTGAGATTGTCTTTAAGGATCAAGAAGGTCGTATCACCTCTCTGGAAATAAAACGGTTCGCAAGTATGGAAAATCCACATATCGGAGCTCTCCAATATAATATAACACCCCAAAATTACTCGGATACAATTATTCTTAAGTCATCATTGGATGGTACTGTCACTAATTATGGAGTGCAAAGATATAGGGGATTAAATTCCAAACACCTTGAACCTATTGATGAAGGGAAACGAAACGATGAAATCTTTTTACATGTCCAAACAAATCGCTCTTTATTAAGAATTTTCATGAGTGCCAAAACTCGCGTCTTACAAAATGGTAAAAAAATTGAAATCAACAAGACTACCAAGAAAAAGCCTGGTATTATTTCAGAAATCTTAAAAATAGATGCCAAAAAGTTTGATACATATACAGTTGAAAAATTTGTTTCCATTTATACATCCAGAGATATAGATGTGGAAGATTTGTATGAGACTTCAAGGCAGGTAGTTAGAAACATCAAATCGTTTGACGAACTATATGAGCGTCATAAAAAAGTCTGGCATAAACTTTGGGATGAAGCTGATTACTTGATAGAGGGAGATCGGTTTGCGCAAACCGTTGTTCGACTTCATATTTATCATTTATTGGTAACAGCGTCCATTCATAATCGTAATATTGATGCCGGGATGCCAGCAAGAGGTTGGCAT
>JBNGDW010000072.1:0-7855 GCA_049975325.1 Cloacimonadia bacterium
GATGGTCAGGCTTCGCTAACGCTACGCAATTAAAAACGGGAAATTTAAAATAGAAAATATATAGAGATTAAGTTAGGAGGGAAAATGCGAAAAATTTATTTAACCCTTATATTAAGCGGAATTTTTATTATCGGCTGTTCGTATATAACATCACCCGGTAATGGAAATAATGACGATTATGAGAAAGTTGATTCACTTGCCTATGCAGTTGATGAAGAACTGACTTCTGCTAATCTCAGATTTGCTCTTAAAGTTTTTAATGAAATTGAAGAGCAATATCCAGCTGAAAATATCTTCGTATCACCCCTGAGTTTATCTATTGCCCTGGCAATGACTTATAATGGTGCCTTAGAAGAAACTTATGAGGCTATGCGCGCTACCCTGGAATTTCAAGATATGAATCTTGATAAAGTAAATGAAGAATTCCTGAATTTAATTAAAAGTCTTCAAGAGTGTGACTCAAGGGTCGAATTAAGTATTGCAAATTCAATCTGGATAAGAGATGGCTATCCTGTTAAACCTGATTTTATAGAAAGAAACGAGAATTTTTATTTATCTCAAGTCTCGAATCTTGACTTTGGTTTACCCAATGCCCCAGATATTATAAATAATTGGGTTAGAGAAAACACGAATGGCAGAATTACAGACCTAATTCAGGAAATCTCAGAAGATGAGGTGATGTTTTTGCTAAATGCTTTGTATTTCAAAGGAGAATGGAAATTTCGATTTGATGAAGATGATACTGAAGAAGGTGTTTTTCATCTTCCTGATGGTGCTACAAAAACTGTTCTTATGATGCAAAACTCGGGTAAGGATTATAAATATTATTTTGATGACAACTTTAGGGCTGTAAGAATGCCTTATGGACGAGATAAAATTGCGATGTATGTTTTTCTTCCTGATCAAGGATATAATTTAGATGATTTTATAGCAAGCATAGAGGTTGAAAATTGGAATAATTGGATGAATTCCTTTGATGATTTATCAAATATATTTGGATATGAGGACGAATATGAATGTTTTGAATTTAAACTTCCAAAATTTAAGCTGGAATACGAAAAAAAACTTAATGATGTCTTAGAAGCATTAGGAATGGAAATAGCATTTGATCCTTTAACTGCTAAATTTGGAGGAATCTCTTATAGAGAACCTTGGATAAGTTATGTAAAGCAAAAAGCGTTTATAGAAGTAAATGAGCAAGGAAGTGAAGCTGCAGCTGCAACTGTTGTTAGTATGATGGAGGGCTTTACACCAAATTTTATAGTAGATCGTCCATTCTTTTTTGTAATTAGAGATGATAGATCAGAGACTATTTTGTTTATGGGAAAGATGCTTGATCCAAGCTATGAATAAGGAATAATTTATTCGCTTTTTATCTTTTTAATTATCTTTATCAGATTCACCAATCAGGTACAGATACAAATCTTCGACTACCTTTATTGGTTTCCATCCTTTAATTTCCCACATATAAGAGACAACCCGCGTGCCTGGTTTTAGTTCCTTCACAAACTTTTTCTTAAGTCGCTCATTCACATTAGGATATTGGAAGATAAAGATAACCGTTGCATCCTTTAGTGGGATTTTGAACATATTTCCTAATTTTATTTTTACACCTCGCACGCGCAGTCTTGCAGTAAGCCATCTTATTGGTTCTATCTCAATCCCAACAACGCTTGCGCACCGTTTTTTTGCTTCTTCTAAAGCAATACCTGTCCCGCATCCCAGGTCATAGACACGGTCATGAGGACCAACCTCTGCCAGCTCCATAGCCAAAGAGGCTTTATTATATGGAGTTGGAGTGAATCCCGCTCCCCCTGTAAGCATAGGCCACCATACAGAGAGAATCATATATAAGATCCCGAGGAGCACTACTACGATAATACTGATAATTATTCCCATACTGAGTCCCTATCCGCCGGCTGGCGGATGGAGTGTGATAATTCATGTTGCTTAGCCCTATGAAGCCAGCCTATTTACAGCATGTTCCAGCCTGAGGAGTCCTTGATGCAAGATTGATCTTGGGCAGGCAAAATTTAGTCGCATAAAACCATTGCCCCCTGGTCCAAAAGTTGAACCATTATTGAGGCCAAGTTTTGCTTTATACTTAATGAAATCGTTAAGTTCATCTTGAGTCATATGAAGCTTCTTAAAATCAAGCCAGGCGAGATATGTTCCTTCCAGCTTCGTGAGGGTGATATTCGGTATATGTTCCTTGCAAAACTGTGAGATGAATTTATAGTTCTGTTCAAGATAGATAATCAGTTGTCCTAGCCAATCTGCCCCATAAGTGTATACAGCTATAAAGGCTTCTATCCCGAAGAGATTACCTCCATGCAGTCCAAGTGAGTCAAGTAGATGAACAAATTTTTCTCGCAGAGAATCGCTTGATATTATAACCGAGGATGTGGAAAGCCCAGCGATATTAAAGGACTTACTAGGAGCCAGAAGGGTTATAGTTTGTTCAGCAATATCTTCAGAAAGGGAGGCTGTGGGAATATGCTTGAAACCATGATACACAATATCACAGTGGATTTCATCTGAAACAATAAGTACCCCATATTTCTTACAGAGTTCGGCTAAACGAGTTAGTTCAAATTTAGTCCATACTCTGCCCACAGGGTTATGCGGACTGCATAGCAGAATCATCTTTGCGCCTGATTTAAAATGCCTCTCAAGGTCATCAAAGTCTATTGTATAATGGGAATTATCATAAATCAGTTCTGATGTGAGCAATGTGCGTTGATTATTTTTTACAGCCTTCAAGAAAGGAGGGTAAACCGGTGTAGGCACGACAATCTTATCTTTAGGTGATGTATATGCTTGAATTGCAAAGTTGATAGCCGGGACAAGTCCTGGTGTATATATAATCCACTCCTTCTTGATTTGCCACTGATAATGTGAGTGCAGCCAGGAGATCAAGGCATCATAGTATGCATCTGGAAATCCAGTATATCCATATATGCCATGCGCTGCCCTTTTTTGCAGTGCTTGTATAATTGCAGGTGGTGCTTCAAAATCCATATCAGCCACCCACATTGGTAACAAGTCACTGGTTCCAAAGACTTTTCCAGCAAAATCCCATTTAAGGCAGTTTGTCCCATGCCGATCGATAATCTTATCAAAATTATACTTCATTACTGTATTCCCTTTTACATATTGAAGAGTCTCGTTTTATTTAGTCCTGTTAGATATGCGCCATACTATTTGGTGCAAATTCTAAAATATTATCAATAGATTTATTCTTTTAATGCTCCTCTTGTAAGTCCTTGAATAATATGACGTTGGAAAATCGCAGCAAGAATGATAAGTGGGATAGATGCAATTGCAGAGGCGGCCATAATTTCCCCCCAGGGAATTTCACCGTGTAACCCTTGGAAGAGAGCAATACCCACTGGTATGGTGCGAGCATTATGATCTACAGTTAGCATAAGTGCAAAGAGGAATTCATTAAAACAAAAAATAAATATCAGGAGGAAAGTAGAAAAGGCTCCAGGCGCTGCTAAGGGGAAGATAATCTTACGCAATATCTGGAATCGGTTTGCTCCATCTACCAGAGCAGCGTTATCTAACTCAATTGGAATTTGTTTTAGATAGCTCATCATGATCCATAGAGCGAGGGGAATTGCAATCGTAATATATGGAAATATAAGCGCCGGATAGCTGTTTATCCAGCCAAGATTAGTCATTAGCCGAAATAGATAACCAACAATACTTATTTGCGGAAACATAGAAAAGGCGAGTAAAATTAAGGGAAGAGCACCTCTGCCAGGAAATTTCAGTCTTGTTATCGCATAGGCAGAAATAGAGGTGAAAAATGTTGTACATACTGCTGCAACAAGCGAGATGATAAAACTGTTCTTTAAATAATCAACAAAATGGAGGGACTCGTTAAACAATATTTCCTTATAGTTTTCTAAAGTGAACCGAAACGCTGTATTTGGTGAGAGAAAAGCAGGAGATTGGCTAACAGATACTATAAGCATCCAGATAAAGGGAAACAGGCAAAATATAAGCAATATAGTGGCTCCCACATAAATAAAAACTTTCTTGGTCTTTTCTTCTCTCATGCCATGGTCTCTCTAAATCGTCCTAACTTAATATATGTTATAGAAAGTATGAATGCTAGCAAAAATATTACTACCGAGACAGCAGATCCATAGCCGAAGTCGCCTGTTAGAAAATAGTTATATGCATAAAGAGAAAGAGAGTTTGTGGTGCCGCCAGGCCCTCCACCTGTAAGAACATAGACAAGATCGAATATACGGAGAGCATCGATAGTTCTGAAAAGTAAGGCAACTATAACCACTGGTTTGAGAAGGGGAAGAGTGATATAGCGAAATCTCTGATAAAAGTTACACCCATCTACCATAGCCTGTTTATACAATACTTCTGGTATCGCAGAAAGTCCTGTAAGCAAAATGATTGTCATAAAGGGAACAGTTTTCCATACATCACTTATTACAATTGCAAAGAAGGCGGCAATAGGGGTTCCGAGCCAGTTTATCGGCGCAGTCGTTATACCAAGTTGTATTGTCAGAAAATTAAAAAGTCCATAACTATAGTTATAGATTAATTGCCAGATACGGGCAGAGATAGCAATAGGTATTGCCCAGGGGATAAGAATTGACACACGAAGTAGACCTCGGAGACGAAACTTTTCATTAAGTATCAAGGCAAATATCATTCCCAGCACCAGTTCCAATGTAACCGACACGAGAACAAAAAGGATAGTAAATCGCCCAGATTGCCAAAAGTATGGATCGCTGCTAAGCTGTTTGTAATTACTTAGTCCGATAAACTTTCTTGGCAAAAAGGTTACATCTTGAAAAAAACTGGTTACAATGGTGCCTACTATTGGAACTACAAAGAAAGCAATAGCAAAGAAAATGATAGGCAGATTAAAAAGATATCCGCTTCTGGCTTCCTTATGATACATCATACTGACGAATGCAATACACTCTTTTCATTTCTAACTTATAGCAGGGTTCTGATTGCAGTTTTTGGAGGATCATTCTTTATACTGTTTTTTTAGCTGAGTAATTTCTTTCTGTGCTTTGTCAAGGGCTTCTTGGGCAGATATATTTCCAGCCAGGCATGAATTTACATATCGCTGGATTATGCTTGAAAATTGAGTATAATATGGAAGATTTGGCCGAGCTACTGCATTTTCAAACACTTCTCTTAAAACAACGAGATGCGGAAATTTCTCAATCACTTCAGTGTCTGCATAGAGATCTTTTCTTCCAGGGTTCCATCCAAGATTAAGCACGAGACTCTTTTCCGTCTCATACGAGGTGATGTATTTCAGTAGTTTCCAGGCTTGTTCTTTCATATCTGAGTAGTGAGAGATGCCAATATGCCATCCACCCAATGTTGATGAATGTCTTCCACCTTTAAACTTTGGCAAAGGACTGATAGCCACTTTACCTTTTACTGGTGAACTGTTCGCTTGGTGGAGCTGCCACGCATAAGGCCAATTTCGTTCAAAAAGAGCATTCCCCTGCTGGAAAAATGTACGCGCTTCTTCCTCTTTTAATTCAGTATAAATGTTTGGAGGAGAAATGCGATGTGTATGAATAAGGTCATACATAAACTGCAGTGCTTCTACATTTTCTGGGATATTTACAGCCGCTTCCAATCCGCCATTATTAGAAGTACAGAATTCCAGGAAGGAACATACAAGGCCTTCATATTGCGCACCTTGCCAGACAAATCCGTAAAATCCTGAATTATGATGTCGCTCTTGCCTTTGTATAGTCTGAGAATATGCAACAAGTTCTTCCCATGTCTGCGGAGGATTCTGATAACCATACTTTTGCAAAAGGTCCTTCCGATAGTATAAAAGTCCACCATCTACATACACAGGGAGGGCAAACAAGGTATCATGATAGGTATCGGCTAAATCGACTACTCTCTGAAAGAATGGTGCTAAAGCAAATTCATCCTGCTCTATATAAGAATTCAACGGCTCTAGCCAATCAGAAGCAACGAACTGTCCTATCCATACAACATCCATAAGAAACACATCAGGGTCAGGTTGCTTGGATTTGAGTGGTATTACCAGCCCTTGCCGTCGCTGATCAGAGTCTGTAGGTTGGCGAATAAGTTGTACAGGAATACCACTTTTTTCTTCAAATTCTCTAATTAGGACTTCCCAATATTCAATCTCAGTCGGCGCCCCGCCAACCATAAATGTAAGTTGTGGCTCTTGCTTTGAGCAAGATAGGACAAGAGCGATCAGGCTAAAAACAATAAAATAAACAACTCGCTTCATTTTTCCCTCTCTTGAAGAATTAGACATCCACCAAGATGAAGAAACTTTATCCTGTCAACTTTTTGCCAAAAAATATTTAACTCCCTTGCAGGTTAAGCGGCGACGAAACATACCTTTTTAAAAAAATATCGCTCCCAAATTTCCCGGGCTTATAAATAATCCTTGACTATAAATTTTATATTTTTGTTAGATTGTTCACATAATGAATATAATTGTGAAGACAGTAATCCTGATTGTTATTGCATATATCCTTGGCTCGTTTTCTTTTGGCAGATTGTTTGCTAAATGGGGACGAAAAATAAATATCTACAAGGTTGGTGATGGAACCCCGGATGCAAGCAATATCTATAATAATGTAAGTAAATTTTGGGGCATTCTCGTAGGTATTTTAGATTTTGCCCGGGCATATTTGATTATCTATCTTGCTGATATTCTTTTTCTGGAAGGTGAGCCAGTTCCCTTATTGCTGATTGGAATGGCAGCGGCGATTGGTAGCTGCTTCCCATTTATGCATGGATTTCGCGGTGGAAGAGGAGTTCTCGCTTATGCAGGACTTCTATTCTACTTTGTTCCTTTGCCCGCACTTATCGTGAGCATCGTCTTGCTGATTATCTTTATTCTTGCTCATCAAATTAGATTTATTCAGTATATGACAGTCATTCTTGTTCCAATTACTGCTTTTATTGTTACTGTTACAAATAAGATCGACCCTTTGTATCTGGTATTTACCTCGATCTTTATGGGGGTTCTTAACTTTTTAGTATCAAAAATATACAGAGAGATTTAATGGAAGGACTAAAAGTTTATCCTGTAGAATCAAAAGCCAGGCTTTCGGCTTTTATAAAGCTATCATGGAAGATTTACAAAAGAGATAAAAACTGGGTACGGCCTCTTCTTATTCAGCTAAAGGACACCTTTAACCCCAAGAAAAATCCTTATTATTCTCATGCAGAGGTTCAACTATTTATTGTTGAACGAGATGGTGAGCCTGTTGGCAGGATAGCCGCTCACATTAATCATGCTCATAACGAGTTTCATAAAGATACGGTAGGATTTTTCGGATTTTTTGAGTGTATGCCAGACTATGAAGCAGCACAAATGCTTTTTGATAATGTTACAGAATGGTTAGAAAAGAGGGGCATAACAGTACTCCGCGGCCCCATGAACTTTTCTACCAATGATGAATGTGGGTTACTTGTGGAAGGTTTTGATAAGCCTCCTTTTGTTATGATGACTTATAATCCTCCCTATTACAAAGAATTTCTTGAACAATATGGCTTTCAGAAGTCAAAAGATTTGCTGGCATATTTTGTGGATTATGATAGAATTCCATCCATGCTTGAGAATATGATGAATAGATTAAAGCGAAGAAAAAGATTTATTATTCGCAAAGTCAATCCTAAAAAACTTGAGCAGGAAATCTCGACTATGTTTGAACTTTACAATCAGGCTTGGCAACATAACTGGGGTTTTGTTCCAATGGATAAAAAAGAGTTTTCGCACACCGCACAGCAACTAAAACAGATAGCTGATTTTGATATGGTGCTTATTGCAGAAGTAGATGGCACACCAGTTGGGTTC
>JBNGDW010000073.1:0-7816 GCA_049975325.1 Cloacimonadia bacterium
GTAGCAGTTGCAGAAGAAAAGACCGACCTTGAAATGACATTGTGGAACCGATATACCTACGAGACCTTAGATGATTCAACCGTGACAAATGCTTTCTCTCTTGAAAGAGGCTACTTCAGAATCAACCACACATTCACTGACAAGATTAGCGGGCGCTTCAACTTAGATTTCTTTTCAAGTGAAGACGATGCAAATGGTGCTGGTGTAAAACTTAAGTATGCATACCTGGATTTCAAAGAACTCATTCCAATTTCTGAGAGCAAGGTGACCTTTGGTCTCTTAAAGAGTTACTTCGGGACTATCTATGATTGGGAATATGTTGTAGCAGAAAAGGCACCATCTGACTTGTATAAGTTCATCAGTTCAACCGACTATGGACTTGCATTTCATGGAGATTTTCCCAAAGAAATGGGAGAGTACGCTCTTAGTGTTGTTAATGGCGAAGGTTATAAGAAGGCAGGCGAAAATGTGAATACCAGCCCAGGGGTTCTTGCCAATCTCCGGTTTAATCCTATCTCAGGAATTACAATTGGCGGCTCATACTTTATGCATGAAAAAGGCGATGCTGAAGATTTTAATGCATATTCTGTGGTTGGTAGGGTCGCATTTGATCCTGTGGATGTATGGATTGAATATCTATCCAAAGATGACGATGGTACAGTCGGGTCTGGCTTTATGGTGATGCCAATTGTAAAGGTGATGGATAATCTTGAACTGGTGGTTAGATACGATAGCTGGGACCCTGATACTGATGTTGATAATGATGAAGAAACTCTTATTATTGGAGGTCTAAATTACTATATTAATCCTCATGTTGCTCTTCAGCTAAATTATGAAAATATTTCTCCCGAAGAAGGAGATTCGACCAACAAGGTCATCCTTCAATTTAATTGGAAGTTCAAAACTACACTTTAAAAAGTCAAGGAGTAAACTATGCAAACTAAAAAAGTCTTAATAATAACAAGTGCTCTCTTGCTTATTGGGGTGCAACTCTTTGGAATGTCTCAGCAGCCCAAGGGAGAGCAGCTCACGCTAACAGGCTCTACAACGGTTCTTCCGATAGCCCAAAAAGCTGCAGAAGATTTCATGAAGATGAATCCGAACGCAAATATTTCGGTTCGCGGCGGCGGTTCAGGCGTTGGCATTGCTGCACTTATTGATGGTACCACAGATATTGCAAATGCTTCACGCCCAATGAAGGCAAAAGAGATCGAAACAGCGAAAGAAAAGGGAATCACTCCAAACGAAATAGTGGTCTCAAAAGATGGGATCGCAGTTATTGTTAATCCAGAGAATCCCATTACTGGGATTACACTTCAGCAATTAAAGGCCATCTACACCGGTAAAATCAGCGATTGGCGTGAATTGGGTGGAGAGCCTGGCAAGATCGTCGTTGTTTCAAGAGATGTTGCTTCCGGCACATTCGAGGTTTTCAATGAGAAAGTGTTAGAGGGTGAGAAAGTTCGTAATGACGCTCTTATGCTCGCTTCTAATAAAGCAGTAGCCACTACTGTGGCTCAAACACCTGGCGCTATTGGATATGTTGGTATGGGATATCTCTCTTCAGATGTGAAAGCCCCTCCAGTAGATGGCATCTATCCGACAAAAGCCAATGTAGTTTCCGGAGATTATTCCCTTACCAGATCTCTCTTTATGTATACTAATGGCGAGCCTCAGGGACTGGCAAAGGAATTCATTGATTTCATTCTTTCACCAGCAGGTCAGAAAATCGTTGAAGAGCAAGGTTTTGTCTCAATAAAGTGAGTGTTGCCGCCAGAATGGTAACTAAAGGGGTGGGATATGGAAAGTCATATATCCCATCCCCTTTCTTCAAAATTAAGAAAAAATCAAAACTTAGAAGATAATTGTAAGATGAAAAACAGCTGGTTGCTTTGTGATTTCCATATACATACAAATATTAGTGATGGTGCTCTCAGTCTCGAAGACACGGTAGATATTTATGGTAAACATGGTTTTGATGCTATTTCAATCACTGACCATATAATAGACAAATTTACTGCTCGAGAACGGCGAGAAAATGGCGAACCACTCGGTGCCATTCCAAAGGAATTATTTCAGGATTATCTATCTCGATTATGGAAAGAAGCGGGGCGTGCTTATAGAAAATACGGTATGATAATTATTCCGGGCACTGAAATTACCAATAATTGGGGACGATATCATCTTATTGGACTCGATATAAAATCATATATCGATCCAACTTTGCCAGAAAAAGAAATAGTCAGTGCTCTGCATCAGCAAGGAGCGGTGGCAATTGCCTGTCATCCACATCACAAGGAGACAGAAGGGCCGCAACAATTTATTCATCAATGGGAGCATCATGAGGAATATAGGGATATCTTTGACGCTTGGGAAGTTGCAAACCGTGATGATCTTTTCAATGTAATTGGTTTAAAAAAGTTTAATTATGTCGCAAATTCAGATTTTCATGAGCCCCGCCATATCTATTCCTGGAAAAGTCTGATCAGAGCAGAGAAGAATCCAGAAGCGATAAAAATTGCTATCAAAGAAAATAAAGAAATCGCTATATATCTGCTTAGAAAAGAGAGTCATGAAAGAAAAAGTAATTAAATATATTCTTCTTGTTTGTGCATTGATGTCTATAATATTCCTTTTAGGTATTACTATTACCCTATTTATAGAAGGGTTGCCAATATTTTCAGAAGTCAGTCCATTCGAATTTATTTTTGGCAAATCATGGCATCCGACTCATTCAGAACCTGAGTTTGGGATTTTGCCACTTATTATAGGGTCTATTACAGTAACATTGGGGGCTATGATTGTGGCGGTCCCGCTTGGACTAGGTACAGCAATTTATATATCTGAATTGTCTCATTCCAGGATGCGAGAGATATTAAAACCTACCGTAGAGCTTTTGGCAAGTGTGCCCTCAGTTATATATGGGTTTTTTGGAATGGTATTTTTAGGGCCGGTTAGTCAAAGAATTTTTGATATCCCAGTTGGCTTGAATATATTCACCGCCTCTATTATTCTTGGGATAATGGCTTTGCCAACAGTCGCGAGCATTTCTGAAGATGCTATTTCTTCTATACCTCGCACCTTAGACGAGGCATCTTATGCCTTGGGAGCCACAAAATGGGAAACTATTACACGAGCAATTATTCCCGCTTCATCGTCTGGTATCATTGCGGCAGTTATGCTGGGCTTGGGGCGAGCCGTTGGTGAAACTATGACCGTTCTCATGGTGGCAGGGGGAGCAGCCCAGATCCCCTCCTCTATATTTGACCCTGTCCGACCAATGACAGCAACTATAGCAGCAGAAATGGGGGAATCGCCAATTGGTAGCACACATTATCATGCGCTCTTTGCTATAGCAATTGTTCTGTTTCTACTAACATTAGGATTTAATCTACTGGCTGACTGGTTGGCTCATCGTAGGGAGGTTACCTTCTAATTATGAAAGCAAGGGTAAGAAAATTTAAACAGGGTATAGGATTTACATTACTCAGGGTTGCGTGTTTACTTGGAATTACCTTCCTTTTTGCTCTGCTTATTGTGATATTTGCAGGTGGGATAGAAGTGATTTCTCCTTCGTTTTTCTTTGAATTTCCGAAAGAAGGCATGACAAAGGGAGGTATCTTTCCTGCAATTGTTGGCACATTTTTGCTTTCCATTGGAGCGATTGCCTTTGCTCTGCCCCTTGGCATACTTGGTGCGATTTATTTACGAGAATATGCTAAAGAGCGACTGGCGGTGAGAATAATCAGAATTGGGGTGAACAACCTTGCTGGTGTGCCATCCGTGGTATTTGGGCTTTTTGGCTTAGCAGTATTTGTAAAATTTTTCGGCTTCGGTGTATCTATACTTTCCGGTGTCTTAACACTGGGCATTCTTATATTGCCAATCGTCATCAGGGCTACTGAAGAGGCACTCGTGTCTGTACCAGATAGCTTCCGAGAAGCATCATTTGCCTTGGGTGCTACGAACTGGCAGACTGTAAGGAATATCGTGCTTCCCTCTGCACTTCCGGGTATTCTTACAGGAGCGATACTTGGAGTGGGACGTTCTGCTGGAGAAACGGCACCGATTATGTTCACTGCTGCCACTTTCTATAACCGTCACCTACCTAGCTCTATATTTGATGAAGTTATGGCATTACCTTATCATATCTATGCCTTAATGACAGAGGGGACAAAACCTGAATTTCAAATGCCTATTGCTTATGGAACTGCAATGGTACTCTTGCTTTTAGTTCTTCTCATAAATTTAATTGCAATCATAATAAGATACCGAGCAAGAAAGAAACGAAAATGGTAAACTGCATTATACCCAATCCCAAGATTCTTATAAAAGACCTTAATTTTTCATTTGGGGATAACCATGTTCTCAAATCAGTCAATCTGTCTATTCCTGAATGTGGCATAACTGCCATTATGGGTCCCTCCGGATGCGGTAAGTCCACATTACTACGCTGTCTTAATCGAATGAATGATTTAATAGAGGATTCAAGATTATCAGGAGAGATCATTTTTGATGGACAGAATATATATAACAATGGTATAGATGTATCTGAAGTCCGGCGAAAAATTGGCATGGTTTTCCAAAAACCGAATCCTTTTCCGAAATCAATATATGATAATATCGCTTATGGATTGCGCATCAACGGTATTGATAAGCATAAAATACCGGAGATAGTTGAGAAAAGTTTAAAAGCAGCTGCATTGTGGGATGAGGTGAAAGATCGCCTTAATAGTTCAGCAATGGGTTTATCAGGTGGACAGCAACAAAGGCTATGTATAGCCAGAGCGATAGCAGTGCAGCCTGAAGTCATTCTGATGGATGAACCCTGTTCTGCACTTGATCCGATGGGAACTGCTAAGATTGAAGAGCTTATGATTAGTTTAAAAGAAAAATATACTATTGTCATAGTTACCCACAATATGCAGCAGGCAGCTCGAGTATCAGATTATACAGCCTTTATCTATATAGGAAAGGTTATTGAATTTGATGAGACTAAGAAGATTTTTACCAATCCACAAGAAGAGTTGACCGAAAAATATATTACAGGAAACTTTGGCTAAGCCATAAAGCGAGATATTATGATACGAGAAACTTTTCATGAGCAAATTAAAGCACTCGAACAGGAACTGGTAAATATGGGCGATATGGTGATTATTGCAATCAAGTGTGCTTTGGACGCACTTCAATCCCAAAATTTAGATGAGGCAGAAAAGGTTGTTTCAGGAGATCTGCGCATAAATAATAAACGCTGGGCAATTGAGGAAGGATGTATTAATTTTATTGCAACCCAGCAGCCTGTTGCCTCTGACCTGCGAGATATAATCACTATCCTGAATATTACGACAAATCTGGAGCGTATGGGTGACCATGCTGCAGGGATTGGCAAGATTGTCCTTATGTACGGTACAAAGCCACTGATAAAGCCACTTATTGACATTCCTCGTATGGCAGATAAAGCGATCAGTATGCTTAAGCGAAGTCTACAGGCATTTATCAATAGAGACGCGGATGCTGCCCGATCAATCTGGTATGAAGATGACGAAATCGATAAGCTGCATGATCAGGTCTATCGTGAACTCCTTACATATATGATTGAGAATCCCAAGAACATAACCCCGGCAACCCATCTTTTATGGATATCGCATAATCTTGAACGCATTTCTGATAGAGTGACAAATATTTGTGAGCGGGTTATATATCTGGTAACTGGCAAAATGGAAAAAATCAGGGTTTCAAAGTATTAACCCGTTTCCGTCCCCCGTTTTTTCGGTTCCCGTTTCCATTCTCCTTTTTTATGGGAAGAAAAAAGACTAAAAAATTTGACAAGAAATTTTCCCGTATTCAATTTTAGGTAAATTTGAGGCCGGGAAAAATGAAAAACAAAGTTGCGTCCGGAAAAGTATGCGTTCCCATTCTGGGGAGAAATATCCCAGTGCGAGCAGGAGAATTATACGCTTATCTCACATTCCTTCCTATTTTCAATTCTCAATTTTACATCTTAATCTTGTATTCCTCCCTCTTATTACAGTTCCCACTATATCGAAAATAAAAAGTGAATACATTTACAGTCTTGGCAATAATTTAACATACAAAAACAAAAAAATTTTCCTCTGCCAGCTAGCGGGGGAGAAAGGAGAATAAGAATGAAAAAAGCAATTCTAACAGCTATAATGATATTTGTGCTTACTACTTTGGTATATGCAAATATTACCAAAACAGTTGAACCTAATGGGAATGGCGATTTTCTTACAATTGGCGAAGCTTTATCTGCTTTTAGTAATGCCACTGATAATTGGGATATATTGGTATGGTATGATGAGAGTAATTATACTACGTATTATGAGAATAATCTTACCTGGGATGCTTCAAATTATCATATAAGATTAATTTCTACCTCTGATATTACTGCAACTGATTTTGATGAAGTAGCTTATAATAGTTTATATGATGAAGAAAAATGTATAATAGATGCTGATGAAAATGGTAGGATATTTGAATTTATCAATTCACATCAGACCTCCGATGATGTAATATATGGCTTTACACTGAAAAATGCTAATACGCCAGAGATAGGTGGAGCACTCTATTATAAAAGAGAAGATGATTTTCCTTCTGGTTTGATAATTAACCATTGTATATTTGATAATAATATTGCTTTACATTCTGCTGGACTGTACTATGAAGGTAATCTTCCTGAGTCTAACGCGGATAATTTAATTGTTGCTAATTGCATATTCAGTAACAATGAAATGACATATGTAGAAGATGATCTAGTAGAAAAAGATTGGGGTGATCCTGCTCCAATTGGGAGGAGATCAAGGTATCAACCAACTCCCTCTACTCTCTGGATATTCAAAACTCATATACAAATGGTTAATTGTTGGTTTAATAATAATAAATTTCAGACTACCAATGATATCGGTTGGCAAGCCATAGCAAGTATTGGATTGTATTCACCAAATATGAATACCTATGGAAATATTACAGATATAGACTTCAATAATAACTATATGACAGGCTTTACTTATCATACTAACAATGATATCTTGTTCAATATAACTTTAAATCATCCTACAATTACATCAAATGTAGCAAATATACGAACTGGGGATTATTCGACTCACGGTGATGGTGATAATTTCACTACTTATATTAAGATTAGAGATTGTATAAATCTCCATATTAATAATGTGGAATTCGGAGATAATGAGTATCATCCTATGAGATTGCTTGGGGTGATTCCTGTTTTAAACAATATTGTGGTGGATAACATTTATGCTACAAGGTTCTCATCTTCTCAATGGGACAATCAATATTATTTGACCCTTAAAAATTCGTCTATAGAACATGTCAGAAGTACTTCATTTATAAAAATTATTTCCTGTGATATTATGGAAAATTCGTTTGACAATAGTATATTTCTGATGCCTGCTATGTATTGGGGTTATTGTCAACAGGATATTGATGTAGTTATTGAAGACTGCAGAATATACAATAATAGTAGAGGAGGGCTTGCCACATTTTCAAACGAAGGTAAAAAGCTTAATCTAACTGTTAAAAGATGTCAATTCTATAATAATTCTGAAGATGGAATAGTCAATTTCTCTATTGGTGGTTATTACCCTCAGCCCAAAGCCGGTGCAATATCTATTGACTCGCCTGGAGATATAATAATAGAGAATTCAACTTTTGTTGATAACTCATATTATAACACAGCCAATACTAATGGTCTCTGGTTTTCTGAGGATTTTAATCCTGAGAATTTTCATGCGGTCAATTGTATATTCTGGGATGACCCTGGGGTAAGTGGATT
>JBNGDW010000074.1:0-7514 GCA_049975325.1 Cloacimonadia bacterium
GTCTACGGCACTGCCCGTTTTGTGCCCATAACCGAGGATCACCCGCTGCAAGGGCAGTCTCCCTATTCTGCTTCGAAGATAGGGGCGGATATGATGGCCTTGTCATTCTATTATGCATTCAAGACGCCTGTTGTCATTGTCAGGCCCTTTAACACCTATGGTCCCAGGCAGTCTACCAGGGCGGTTATACCAACCATAATCACCCAGATTGCAGATGGAGCAAGAAAGATCAAGCTCGGCTCACTCCATCCGACCCGAGATTTCAATTATGTTGAGGATACAGTACGGGGATTTATTTCTGTTGCTGAATCAAAACAATCAATAGGAGAAGTGATCAATATCGGAAGCAATTATGAAGTTTCGATCGGAGAAACGACAAATCAGATTGCAGAGCTCATGGGCATTAAGATAGAGATTGAAGGTGAGCACGAACGGGTGCGGCCTGAAAAGAGTGAAGTGGAACGACTCTGGGCCGATAATTCGAAGGCGAGAAAACTCACAGGCTGGCAGCCGGAATATGCCGGGCTTGACGGTTTCAAAAGGGGCATTCTAAAAACAATAGATTGGTACAGAAATCCCGAGAACATAAAACATTTCAAATCAACAGGGTATACCATCTAGCACCACAAGAGCAGAGAAATGAAAAAAACCCGCAAAGCACTGTTTTCAGAGATCACCAGATTTATCAGGAGTATCTTTAATGAACCGGATAAAGACATTCCCCTGCATGCACCTGTATTCTGCGGAAAAGAAAAAGAATATCTTATGAAGTGTATCGATTCCACATTTGTCTCAAGTGTTGGAAAATATGTTGATCTTCTTGAAGACATGGTAGCTGAATATACCGGTGCACACCACGCGGTTGCAACAGTCAACGGTACAGCAGCTCTTCATCTGGCACTTGTTCTATCAGGAGTTCACAGAGATGAAGAAATCATAACCCAGGCAGTCTCATTTGTTGCAACGGCAAATGCCATTTCCTATTGCGGGGCTCACCCGATATTCCTGGATAGTGACCGAGACACTCTTGGGCTCAGCCCGGATGCCGTTGTCGAGTTTCTCTCTGAAAACTGTGTCAGAAAAAATAATGGCTCCACATACAACAAAAAAACAGGCAGAAAGATTTCTGCCTGTATACCGATGCATGTGTTTGGCCATCCGGTCCGAATCGATCAAATCAAAGCTGTATGTGACGAATACCATATCGATGTGGTTGAAGACTCAGCAGAATCAATCGGCAGCATGTATTTGGATAAGCATACCGGCACGTTTGGTCAGCTTGGTATTCTCAGTTTCAACGGCAACAAGACCATAACCACCGGCGGCGGTGGTATGATTCTCACAGATAACGAGGAACTTGCAGAAAAAGCAAAACATCTCAGCACAACAGCAAAGGTGCCCCATCAGTGGGAGTTTGTGCACGACCATGCAGGATTTAATTATAGACTCCCCAATATCAACGCGGCTCTGGGCTGTGCCCAGATGGAACAACTTTCAGGCTTTATCGAAAAAAAACGTGAGTTGGCTAAAAGGTATAGAGATTTCTTCTCGTCAATCGATATTCCCTTTGCCGCAGAGCCAAATGGGTGCAGATCGAATTACTGGCTCAACGCAATTCTGCTTAGAGACCGTGCTGAACGTGATGCATTTCTCAAATATTCCAATGATGAAGGTGTAATGACGCGGCCGCTTTGGACATTGATGCCTGATCTAGTTATGTACGGTGATTGCCAGACCGATGAGTTAACAAATGCTCGATGGCTTGAAGACAGGGTCGTGTGTTTGCCCAGCAGTGTTCTTCCCTAACATATTATGAATAAAAAGAATATCATACTCATTGGCGGTGGTGGACACTGTAAGTCCTGCATTGATGTGATTGAACAGGAGAGTAAATATAAAATCGCCGGGATTGTTGATCTGAAAGAAAAACTGCGGGAGAAAGTCTTGGGTTACGAGATAATCGCAAATGATGAAGATTTGCCTGAACTGATTAGAGATTATAAATATTATTTAATTACAGTTGGACAGATAAAATCTCCAGAAAAAAGAATTCGACTCTTTAATTATCTCAAGCAATTGGGAGCTCAGTTTCCAACCATTGTATCACCGTTTGCCTATGTTTCTTCGCATTCATATATTGATGAAGGAACGATTATAATGCACCATGCACTTGTAAATGCTGATGTAACTATTGGTAAGAACTGCATAATAAATACCAAAGTTCTCATTGAACATGATGTGACTATCGAGGATTATTGTCATATTGCTACATCAGCAGTTATTAATGGTGGAGTATATATTGAAAAAAACACTTTTGTTGGCAGCAATGTAACAATAAAAGAAGCTGTGAGTATTGAAAGGGATTCGGTTATTCAAGCAGGAAGCTATATTTCGAAAAATATCTAACAAAAGCTATCGAAAAAGCAAGATAATGAAGACAGCTGTTTTAACTGTTGTTCATCCAAGCTCAGAACCCTATTTTCATGAGTTTCTCTATTCTTTGTCTCGGCAGACAGATCCAGATTTTACCATATTTCTAATAAATGATGGCATTCACGATATTGAAAATATTTTACAAGAGTATCATTTGTCGGTACGTGTCAGAAATGTTTCAGGAACTCCTTCCGTACTTAGAAAATCAGGAATTGAATGGATTCGTAGTGAAGGTGCAAAGGTAATTGTTTTTGCAGACTCAGATGATTGTTTTTCCGAGAACAGAATTGAAACCTCAAAAGAATTCCTCTCATACCATGATATCGTATTAAACGAACTTGTGCTCTTTGGAAAACATATTCAAAATCCTTTTCCCTTATTAAAAAATCGATTAGCCGAAAGAGAAATAATCACCAGGGGCAGTATCGAAAAGTCAAATTGCATGGGACTCAGTAATACTGCAATGAGAACAAAAAGTATTCCCCAAAGGCTATCATGCATTCCTGATAATATCATCGCTTTTGACTGGGCCTTTTTTTCACTGTGTTTACATGAAGGTGCTGAAGCCGTATTTACTGGAAAGTGCACAACATTTTATAGACAGCATGAAAACAACATAGCTTCTCCGCAGGCATTCACAAATGAACAAGTCCTTCGAGGTGTAAGGGTTAAGCGGGAGCATTACCGGTTTCTCGCCCGATTTTATGATAACTATTCCAAAATGTCAAAAGAATTCATAATGTTATTTGAGAAGCTGGACACAGATAGCATATTGAGAGAAAAGTACTGTGAAGAGATAAGGAGCAGATTACTACAGAACTTTCTGTGGTGGGAACCAATAAGGACTTTACAGGAGTTAGGATTATGAAACTTGGAGATCGCGAAGTATCTGATTTTTCGATACCCTTTATCATTGCGGAGATCGGCGCCAATCACAATGGTGATATGGAACTGGCAAGAAAAATGATAGATTCAGCTAAGGATTGTGGATGTGATGCTGTAAAATTTCAGTCTTGGACACCTGATTCTCTCATAGCAAAAGAGGAGTACGACAGAAATCAGAAATACAATGACTCTCCGAAAAAACATTTTGGCTCTTTAAAAGAGATGGTTGAGAAATACTACTTAAGACCTGAATGGCACATGGATTTGAAACATTACTGTGATGACCAAGATATTATTTTCTGCTCAACTCCCTTCTCTCCCGATGAGGTAGATCTGCTGGTGAAAATTGATGCACCATTTATCAAAGTAGCATCAATGGATATCAACAATATAGTATTATTGAGACATATTGCTAGGAAGAATAAGCCGATTGTTCTCTCTACGGGTATGGCTACACTTGCAGAAATTGAAAATGCTCTGAAAATAATAGAAGGTGAAGGAAACACACAAATAATTCTCCTTCACTGCATCTCCATTTATCCTCCTGAATATCAAGACATTCATCTACATAACATACCCATGCTCAGGCAAGCGTTTGGATATCCTGTCGGGTTCTCGGATCACACCATTGGAGTAAGTATACCTCTTGCTTCAGTTGCTCTCGGGGTATGCCTGATTGAGAAACATTTTACCCTGGATAAAAATCTTCCTGGGTGGGATCATGAAATATCGGCTGATCCTGAAGAGATGAAAGTGATCGTTGAGGAATCCAAACATATAGTGAAAGCGTTGGGTTTATATCAGAGGGTGGTAAGCCAGGCTGAAGAGGAGAAAAAGCTGAAATTCCGAAGAAGTATTGTAGTGAATAAGGATTTATTGAAGGATTCCATAGTCACTGCAGAAGATATAGAATTCAAACGGCCTGGGAGTGGAATCAGACCCGATGAGGATCACTATGTGATTGGTCGAACACTCAAGCGGGATTTGTGTAAAGATGAATTGATCAGGTGGGAGGATCTGGATTAGAAGTATGCTGGCTATTATTCCTGCACGTGGCGGTTCTAAAGGCTTGCCGAACAAAAACATCAAACCTCTCGCTGGAAAACCGCTCATCGCATATACCATTGAATCGGCGCTGTCGTCATCCAAAGTAGATCGACTCATTGTATCAACCGATGATGAGAAGATAGCAGAAGTTGCAGTGAATTACGGTGCTGAAATTCCCTTTATGCGTCCTTCCGAATTGGCACAAGACTCTTCAAAGGCAATAGATGTTTATATCTATACACTCAAGCGATTAAATAGCCTAGGACCAATTCAATATGATGACTTTCTTGTCCTCCAACCAACATCGCCTCTTCGTACATCATCCGATATTGATTCAGGAGTGGAGATTTTTTATACCAAAGAGGCAGATTCTGTTATCTCAGTAACAAAAGCTCCACATCCACCAATATGGGCAAAAAAAATTGACGAAAACGGAACATTAAGTGAATATTTCAACATCGATACCAGTACAAAAAACAGACAGGATTTTGAACAGGCATATATTCCAAATGGAGCTGTTTTTATCTTAAAACTTTCACTTATAGAAAAATCAAGGACATATTATTTTAATAAGACATATGCTTATGAAATGCCAATGGAGAGATCTGTTGATATTGATAATCAGATAGATTTTGAACTCGCAGACTTTTTAATCAACAGAAGAGAAAAAAAATAGATCATTGCAATGGATATTGATAATAGAAAAAAAAGATTACGTCGAGTAATCATTCGACCAAATATTACTATCGCTGATGCAATCAAAATTCTTGACAGTTCAGGTCTGGGTATATTGCTTGTATGTGATCAAATGAATCGTCTTCTCGGTGTTATTACCGATGGTGACATTCGAAGGGCCATTCTTAAATCGATTTCCTTTGCTGATGAATGCATCAGTATTGCAAATACCTCACCAGTTTGTTCAAAAGAAGGTATCCCCGTAAAAGATGCTCTTTACATGATGGATCATACAAAAAAGTTTTATGTCAACCACCTGCCTATAGTTGATTCGGAGAATCGGGTAGTTGATCTTTTACTTAGAAGGGATTTTTTTGAAGATGGACAGGTACCGTTGCAGGCTGTGGTGATGGCCGGTGGATTCGGCACAAGGCTTTATCCTTTAACCGAGAATATCCCAAAACCAATGCTGCAGGTTGGTGATAAACCGGTACTTCAGCATATTATCGCTAGGCTTAAGAACAGTGGCATTAATAACATCAAAATTGCTACGCACTATTTGAGTGAAAAGATATCAGATTATTTTGGTGATGGAGAGAATTTCAGTGTAAAGCTAGAATACATTAACGAAGATGATCCACTCGGTACTGCAGGTGCTTTGGGGCTCATCGGAAAAGTTCACGAACCTCTTCTTATCATTAATGGAGATATTCTAACCGATATTGATTTTCGCAAAATGCATGATTTCCATAGAGAGCTCTATGCAGATCTAACTGTTGGAGTCCGTCATTATGAATTTCAGGTTCCTTATGGGGTTATTGAATGTCAAGGTGTGAATATATGTGGAGTATCCGAAAAACCAAAGCACCAGTTTTTTGTAAACGCAGGGATTTATCTTATTGAGCCTGATGTTGTAGATTTTATACCAAAAGATGTGCGATATAATATGACCGATCTAATCAAAAATTTAATCCAAGAGAAAAAGAATGTTGTGAGTTTCCCAATAACTGAATACTGGATTGATATTGGACAACTTGCTGATCTAAAAAGGGCTCAGAAAGATTACATTAACTATTCAACATAGATATATTTTAGCAAAAATTATAAAAGACTCAGAAAGTTATATTATTGAAATCTTCTATTTTTCAGAGAACTTAGCTCTTGTATTTAGTAGAGTAAACTGACGGATACAAAAATATTAGAATTGTTTCAAGATGCAAGTTATCCTAAGCTTACACTCCTCATTAATTATTACTTAAACATTCTATAAAATGAAGACTATTTCAGATGTATATAAAAAAAGTAATAATTTTTTTTATTCAATCAGATTCATTCTCGCCACACTTGTCATATACTCTCATTCTCCAATGTTGTTGGATAGAAGCAAAGATATAATCGCAGAATTTACGGGCATATCTCTAGGTTTTGTATCAGTCAAGGCATTTTTTGTCATAAGTGGATTTTTTATTACACAAAGTTTTACTAGTTCAAAAACCATCTGGATATATTTTCTAAAAAGATTCCTAAGAATAATGCCACCTCTATTTATTACATTATTTGTGATGGCTTTTATCTTGGGACCATTATTGTCGAATTTGTGTCTCAGAGACTATTTTTTTTCAACAGATAGTGGGAGTCCTTTTTTATATTTCATAAATTATCTCTCATTTGATCTTACAGGATCAAGTTATGATACTTATTTTATTAGAGATATATTTTGTAATAATCCCAGTAAGGTTGTCAATGGATCGTTGTGGAGTTTAAAGTTTGAATTTATCATGTATACTATTTTACCTGGAATTTTTCTATTATTCTGGTTGGTCAGAAAAAGAATAATTTTTTTGTTAATACTTATTGTTTTGTCATTTCTTGAATTCAAACAAATTCATACAGGAAATTTCGTTGGAAAGATTGGTCATGCCTACTATATTTCTCTTATAGTTGATTGTGGTTATTATTTTTTTAGCGGGGTTATTCTTTATACATTCAAAGATAAAATATTTATGGGTTTATCCATACTCCTGGTATCTATTGTTTGTTTTATTTCTTTTACATATATTGGATATTTTAATTTTGCGCTGATGTTCTTTTTACCATATATTATTATTATTTGCTTAGGGATTCTTTTCAAGAAAGACCCACTTAAGAGAATGGGTGATTTTTCTTATGGGATATATGTTTATGCATATCCAGTTCAGCAAATAATTATCCAATTTTATAAAGTAGATTTAACAGTCTTCAAATTATTTTATTTGAGTTTCATTATGACATTAATTGTTTCTATATTATCATGGCATTTTCTTGAAAAACCATCCATAAACCTTTTACGTAATAATCATTTTGAGCGTAATCTACTAAAACTTGCAAATTAAAGAATAAAGGGAGTAGGGTGATTTGTTAAAAGATGAAGCAGATATCTTTATTACTCAAGTTTCGCACCCCTTAATCCTGAGATGGGGGCATAGGGCCTGATC
>JBNGDW010000075.1:0-7494 GCA_049975325.1 Cloacimonadia bacterium
GGTCTATGCCAGCGAAGCCGATGTGCTGAATATGGCGCTCTTTGGCATGACGGCCAAGCAGTGGCGCGAAACGAATCCGGGAGAAAAGGGAAACATCCGAGATCAAGCCAATGCTTCGCAGCTGGTTTGCCTGGCGAATCTGGAGAACCTGAACGCTCTGTTTATCAACGAGGGCATGGAGCAGCCCGAGCGGCTGAAGAAACTGAACCGCATCGCGATAGAACAAATGGAGATTTTGACCAGTGACCGGAACCTCAAGCGTTTGGAAGGAGGGAAACAGTAATGGCATTGCATCCCGACTTTCCCGATTCCCCACATGCCATTCTTGACCCCGAAGTGCGCTGGTTCCCCGCCGATGAGACGCTGCGAGACACGACGATGGACAAGTTGATGCCGCCGCTGGTGGCGCAGTTACGCCGCAAGGTCAAAGAGTTTCGCGACAGCGGCTATGTGGGCGCGAGCGATACCAGCAAGAGCCTTCTGAACTGGTGGTTCGAGGAGCCGCACCTTCTGCCCGGCAAAGACACGATCATGGGTAGTTTTCAGTATTTCTTTGCTCAACGAGAAGCTGTCGAGACTATTATTTATCTCTATGATGTGGTGGGGGCGAAGGACAAATACGACCTGATGCGCTTCGATTCTAGTGGTGCGGTGTCATCGGGGATGTTTGACGAGAGCTGGAGGCGGTATGTGATCAAGATGGCCACCGGTAGTGGCAAGACTAAGGTGATGAGCCTGGCGTTAGCGTGGAGCTTTTACCATAAGCTCTATGAACCCGAATCCGAACTGTCACGCAATTTCCTGGTAATTGCCCCCAATATCATCGTGCTCGACCGTATTTACCACGATTTTCAGGGCTTGCGGATTTTCTTCGAGGACCCGGTAATTCCTGACAACAGCTACGACGGTCGCAACTGGAGGGACGATTTCCAGCTTACTCTACACAAGCAGGACGAAGTGAATGTGACCCGGGCTACAGGCAATATCTTTCTGACCAATATTCACCGGGTGTATTCCGGCGAGGAGATCATGCCTTCGCCCGATGACGAAGACACCATGAACTATTTCCTCGGTAAACGGCCCACAGGCAAGACCACCGATTCCAAAGTAGACCTTGGCATGATCGTGCGTGACATCGACGAGCTGATGATCCTCAACGACGAGGCGCACCATATTCATGATTCCAATCTGGCCTGGTTCAAGTCAATTGAAGACATCCACAACCGGCTGTTGCAGAAGGGTGGCAGCCTGAGTCTGCAAGTGGATGTGACGGCAACGCCCAAGCACAACAACGGGGCGATCTTCGTGCAGACAGTAGCGGACTATCCGCTGGTGGAGGCGATTTCGCAGAATGTGGTCAAACACCCGGTGCTGCCGGATGCAGCGAGTCGGGCAAAGCTGGCGGAGAAGCAAAGTGCCAAGTTCACCGAAAAGTATGCTGATTATCTTGATTTGGGTGTGATTGAATGGCGTAAGGCCTACGAAGAGCATCAGAAGCTGGGCAAGAAGGCCATCTTATTTGTCATGACCGACGACACACGCAATTGCGACGAGGTAGCCGAGTATCTGGAGAACCGCTACCCCGATTTGGCCGGTGCGGTGCTGACCATCCACACCAAGAACAACGGTGAAATTTCCGAGGCTGCCACGGGCAAGGCCAAGGAAGAGCTGGAATTGCTGCGCAAACAGTCAAACGAGATTGACTCGAACGACAGCCCCTACAAAGCCATCGTCTCGGTGCTGATGCTCAAGGAAGGATGGGATGTGCGAAACGTTACCACCATTGTCGGACTTCGCGCTTATTCGGCCAAGAGCAATATTTTACCGGAGCAGACATTGGGGCGGGGCTTACGCAAGATGTATCCGGGGTTTACCGAGGAATACATGAGCGTGGTGGGTACCGATGCCTTTATGGACTTTGTCGAGTCGATTCAGGCCGAAGGCGTCGAACTGGAACGTAAGGCCATGGGCGAAGGCACCGAGCCGAAGACACCGCTCATCGTCGAGGTGGACAATGAAAATACCCAAAAGGATATCGATGCCCTGGATATCGAAATCCCGGTGCTGACACCGAGGGTGTATCGTGAATACAAGAACCTGGCAGATCTCGAACCGGGCAGTTTTTCGTTTCAGATAGTCACTTATCAGGCATTCAGCGAAGAAGAACAGCGGGAAATCGTCTTCAAGGACATCACCACGGGTGACGTGACCCATACCACAATACTGGATAGCACCGGCGTTGCGGACTACCGGAGCGTTCTCGGCTATTTCACGCAGACAATCATGAAAGAGCTGCGACTGGTCAGCGGGTATGACGTGCTCTATGGTAAGGTGAAGGGTTTTGTTCAGAATGACCTGTTCGGCAAGACGGTCGAGCTGGAATCAGCCAATACCTTGCGCAACCTCTCAGAACTGGTGGCTACCAAGACGGTGATTGAGACTTTCAAGCAGGCGATTAACGCACTGACGGTCCGTGACAAAGGCGATGCCGAAATCCGGGACACCATCAAGCTGCGCAAGACCAGGCCGTTTGTGGTGAAAGACCAGGGCTACATGATTCCCAAGAAATCAGTGTTCAACCGGGTGATTGGTGACAGCCATTTTGAACTGGAGTTTGCTGCTTTCCTTGAGCAATGCCCGGATGTGGCCGCCTATGCTAAGAACTATCTCGCAGTGCATTTTAAGCTTGATTATGTTAATGCAGATGGCAATATATCAAATTATTACCCGGATTTCATAGTGCGCCTTAATGATGGTCAAGTGGTAATTGTTGAAACTAAGGGGCAAGAAGACTTGGACGTACCGCCGAAGATGGCACGTTTGCGCCAGTGGTGTGAGGACGTAAACAAGGTGCAATCGAAAGTCCGATATGACTATGTTTTTGTAGACAATGCTGGTTTTGAGAAATATAACCCCAAGACGTTTGCCGATGTTTTAAATGGGTTTAGAGAATATAAGGGTACATAAGAAGTGGCTTCTGGTCAAAAGTTACTACATCCTACACTCGGGTTAGGAGTTTTATTGGATATTGAGGGAAAAGGGGCAATAGAGGTTTTGCTCATTAAATTTGAAAGCGGTGAAAAAAGACTCATGAGTAGTATGGCTCACGTGGACATTGTTAAGGATTAATGCATACTTCCAGTATAAATATTGAAAGACCATTGATTATGATTAGTTATAAACTCCTAGAAGGCTAAAACTCATGTTCACAATAATTAATGATAAATATTGCTAATGTGGAGATGTTTTACGTTTCGAGCCCCCGGGGTGTATATACATTTGGTGATGTGGGCATGATTTCAGTTAGATAATAATGGTTAAATGTTGAATGCAATTAAACGTTTGTTTAACTTCATCGAGTGTATTTGAAAACTTATATGTAGCCATGAAGGTTAGAGTTAGAATTTCTGATAATAACAGATTGTTACGTGATAATACATGAAAATCCTTGAATACATATTTACGAATCATCGAAAGATCTTAGTGCGGTGTGCTTCTGCAAAGTCATTATTAATAAGCATATCAAAGTTTAATAAACAGAATAATGTGATAATAGATATCCATTTAATTCATCAACTGATTACTTACATCATGATGTCCGAAGATATTGATCTTGATGCCGAAGTGGATTCCGAGCTTGAGTATAAGATTCAGGATTGGTTGAGGAATATAATGGATGGTCTATCAAATTTAAGATATTATGATTCAGCAATTCATTTTATTGAATTCAGGCCAGATAAGATTAAGCAGAGAGAAAAAACCAATGTAACTCTTCATGATATTCGTCTTGTTGTACATGCCATGGATAATGACCGCGACAGACTGTTACTTAGATTATTCAATTTAGATAAACTTCCTTTATCATTAAAAGATGCGGATATTATCAAGCCGTTGTTAAACCTTAAGTATAGAGGGGTAAATCGAAATAAGAAGGTTATGAAATATCTTTTAGAGAATCATTATGACTATTCCGGGCGAGAAATTAACTCACAAACACTTTCCATCTTGTTCAAAGAGGATGTGGAATTTCTCCTTAAAAGATATCATGAGTTAATAGATCATGAACTCCCTAACGTTCTCACCGCATATATGAGTGTGAAAAATGAATATTAGAAGAGCAAACTTTGAAAAGCTGGCACATAATTTCCATGAATCCTTTTATAACTATATGAACCAATATGTGATGCAATCTACCGATTGGACAGATATTCATGTCGATACGTTAACTCGATTGGTATCATGCTTTGCGTATCTGCATCGAGCCATTAGGAGTGTAAAGAATCCCGAAAATGCATACGAAGCTTATACAATCCCCTCAAATCTCTGGAAATTGCTTCAGAACCGTGACAGGGATGATACCATCAACCTTCTAGAGAAAAAGTGCGCACACGAGTTGGTAGAAACCGAATTAAGACTTGACAAAATTAATGACTGGCTTTTATCCGTAGAAGAAAATGATGATAAAGCGCGAACGTTTTGGCAGGACCGGTTTAAGAATAACATTAACGATTTGTTCATACGGCTTGATTTGATCATTACACTTGCTGTCGAACTCTCGTTGGATGTTGAAAGGGAATTGGCTGTTAATTTAATCCAGAAACATCTGGCTCTGTTTAAATTGGTTGGCAAGGATATCGCAACGTTCCGGAGTGAACATTTAGTTCCTCAAATTAAGGAATATGAATATTTCTGGGAAGTTGAAAACTACTCTGATATAAGTTCGGATTTGATAGAATATCTCAATAAAAAAGAGTAACAAGTGGCGCGCCAAAAAACTTATTCGTCATACAATTATAAGAAAATGCTCATCTCGCCTGGTAATTACGTAGCTCATATATTCAATTACAAAAACGGGAAGCGAATTAAACAGTCTAAACAAACCTATGAAGATAGTGCCAAGCGATATATTAAACACATCTATCGGTTTATCGGGGAAGCCATAAACAAAGATGTTGAAAGGGATAAATTAATTGACGCTGTCAGCATTCATATATCAAATCTGAATCAAAACAGTGATCCTAATCAATATAAGGAAAGAGCGGAACTACTAATTGAACGAATTGAGGAAGAACTCCGCTATCATCCCTGGGGTTTGTTGGATGTTCATTGTACTCGTGATTCCCTAGCCCGATACCTGGGGACCTATAATGTTTTCCGATATTACTCTGATTTCAAGCTGTTTTACAGCCTGGTAATTTTATCAGAAACAATCCCAATGAATAAAAAAGGCTATCATGAAATAAACAAGCCGAGCGGATTGTATCATACGGCTAATATGACTCAGGGAACTGCTTATAGAGCTTTACGTAGGCTTAAAAATGTTAGGTTTATTGATTACCAAATAGATGCCAGAAATACTATATGCTATAAAGTTCTTACCATGCCTGAAATGGATGGTAATGGTCAAAAGCTGTATCACAGCCTGTGTTCCAGCAAGTTAAGTAAAACTCAGGCTAACCTACTACCAGATATTGAAAAATGGGTAAGGATTCACAGGATATGTTCCATCATAAAACCGCAGCAATTTCCTTTAAGTACAAATCCATTGGTTTTCAAAAAAGATGATCAAATCATCTTCACGTTTGGGTTGGTTACTCTTGAGGATGTCTTTCGATCCGTGTTTAAAAATGGCTTGCAGGTTTTAAAAACGACTCGCAAAGAAGATCCAATTAACCAGCTGAAAGGCTCATCAATTGCTACTCTTCAAGATACAGTCCAAAAACATCAATATAAATACAATAATGTCAATAAAAGGTATGTTAATTTACTTGACTGCTATTACAGGGTTGCTTTTGAAGCAGCAAATCTTGGATTACCGTTTGATGAAGCAAATGCAAAACAATACATGCTAAGCTTAAAACACAGGATTGACAGTTTAAAGAAAGCAATGAAAGCATTTAAAGAAAGTGGAAATGAAGAAGATTATGAAAAGTCTCAAAGAGAGCTGCAATCATGCAAAAATCAAGAGGAACAGCTTGCGAGCTATTTTGAAGTTCTAGATTCTGGGTGGATTTGGTCATTTTGGAATATAAGAGGTACCGCTACTAACCGAACCCAAACATCAAATCCCAACCTTCAGGGTATGAATAAAAAGTTGCGTGTATTCCTCAAGAATGACGGATACTTTGCTGTCGCTTATGACATTGCGGAGTTTGAGATATATATTGCCTGCATGGAAGCAAATGAAATCTACGATAAAAGCAGAAAAGCTTACGAAAAGATTGCCATTCAAACCGGTTTGCCATCGAAGGCTGTGAAATTAGTTTTGCACATGATGTCCAAGGGGGCCGGAAATCGAAGAATCTCAAAAGAGATAAATGAAGATCCGGATAATCGTCTTACAATTTCAGAAGCTAAAATTAAAAGTGTAATTAATTCATATTATAGTATGTATCCTAAAGTGAAGGTTCGGAATCTGGCGATTTCGAGCGGGGCAGAGACAATCGGTTTGTCAGGTCGCATCCCTTATTATAACTTAAATGTAATCAATATAATAAATTATAAGGCCTCGACTGCCGGTGTTGCGCATGTGGATCAAACAATCGGGAGCAGCATCGTGAAAAGCTGGGCAGTTAACTATTCTAAAACTAAAATCGGAAAAAAGTATCCAATCATTCTGGATTGGCACGACAATCTGACCGTAAGGATACCCCATGGGACAAAGTCTGAAATGATTGATTCGATTAAGGAAGCTCTTGATAAATCTTTAAATGAAGCCACAAATCAAATGTCATATGCAACCCATCCAAACATAAAAGTCGAAGATCTAACCAATAGTATAATATAATAATAATATGGCGGAAGGCACGAAACCCTTTATTCATGGGCATTAGCTCAGGAAACATTACAATATAGGGTACATAATACCATAGGCATAGGCAGCTGCTGGTCTTCCCGGGGCGCGGTCTGCGACATCCCGCCGCAGCATCCCCACTTCGCGCGCCCGCCCTGCTCTCGCCACCAACAACTAATCAGCAACCAACACAAGGAGGTTGACATGCAAACAATGTCAGCAGGGGACTTATTGTCCCTGAAAAGTAATGTGGAGTCCGGTAAAGTGAGCCGGTCCCAACTGGAAACACTGCTGGAATCGAATCCCGGCAGCCGGCTATCGGAGAAATTGAGAGAGTATCTCATAACGGGAGACACTGAGTACCTGAGGTTCACACCGGAAGAAGCGTTCAAAGCGGTATTCTACCGGACAACCGTGCAAGCGGGCGTCCCTGTAATGCACGAGGGTAAATTCATCCCGGCACCTTCAGTAAAGGAGCCGGATCCAGAGATTCCGATTATCACCAGCCGGCCATCTCTCATTCCGGGACTCCTCGTGGGATACTGGCAGGACGCACCGCTTGAGCGCGTGGAACTGAAAACAGGACGCACGTCCGATCTTGTACAGCACGCGCCTTATACCCTGGAGTGGGAGGGAAGAGACTATCTTCTTGTCGCCGAGACACTCCGGGAATCTTTCTATTTTCCGAAGGATCAGATCCC
>JBNGDW010000076.1:0-6851 GCA_049975325.1 Cloacimonadia bacterium
GAGGTTGGCATGGAGAGGGATATCGGGGACATATCTTCTGGGATGAAGCGTTTATCTTTCCATTTTATAATATCTGGAACCCTGAGATAACTAAATCACTTCTTATGTATCGATACAGGCGAATTAATGCTGCACGAAAATATGCCAGAGAAAATGGCTATCAGGGAGCTATGTATCCCTGGCAATCTGCTGATACTGGAGAGGAAGAAACACAAAAAATTCATTATAACCCGCTTTCGGGCGAATGGGACCCTGATTTTAGCCGACTTCAACGCCATGTCTCACTTTCAATATCTTACAATATATGGGAATACTTCTATCTTACCAATGACTTCGATTTTCTGCACAATTATGGAATTGAAATGATGCTTGAGATCGCTCGTTTTTGGGCAAGTATTGCAGAATATGACAAGGAAGATGGACGCTATCATATTCGCGGGGTTATGGGCCCTGACGAATTTCATGAAAAATATCCAGATTCCACCCGCAGCGGAATTGACGATAATGCATATACCAATATAATGACAGCATGGATAATGCATAAAACAATAGAGACTTATGAGTATTTACCCAGAAAAGAGAAGACACGACTACGGAGAAAAATCGGATTTACGCATAAGGAAATAGAAAATTGGCAAGAAATTGTTAGTAAACTGAATGTTGTAATTACTGATGATGGCATTATCTCCCAATTTGATCGATATATGGACTTAAAAGAATTAGATTGGGATTCTTATAGGAAAAAGTATGGTAATATCAGCAGATTAGACCGTATTCTCAAAGCAGAAGGTGACTCCCCCGATAATTATAAGTTATCAAAACAGGCTGATGTACTTATGATTTATTATTTTCTTGCTCCTGGACAGTTAAAGCACATCCTTGAAATAATGGGCTATGATACTGGTGATGAGCTTGAATTTATGAAAAGAAATTATGATTTTTATATCAAAAGAACTTCGCATGGCTCTACATTGAGTGATGTGGTACACTCTGCTATTCTTACATATTTAAATGAGCATAGACGCGATATGTGGAATTGGTTTTTTACAGCACTCAGAAGTGATATTCACGACTTGCAAGGAGGTACAACCGGTGAAGGCATTCATACCGGACTTATGGGTGGCACATTAGATATTATTTTTAAAAGTTTTGCTGGTATTAATCTCTTTAAAGACCGTATTCGTATTGAACCTGTGATGCCAAAACACTGGAAAAAGCTTTCGTTTATAATGTATCACCGTAAAAATTGGTTTCAGTTAGAAATCACACAAGATATGATAAGAGTGAAAGGCGAGACCCTTCCAGAAGGAGAAAAAATAGGGGTGGAAGTTCAGGGAAGGCTGCAATTTCTTGATAATCATCATCCTCTGGAAATCCCATATTCTTAAGACCCACCATCATATTAGTTACCGTTTAAAAATACTTTGACAATCCGAGAAATAGGTTTTTATTTATTTAAATAAACAGTTATAAATGGAGAATAATATGGCAGATATAGATAATAAGGAATTTCGAGAAAAAGTAGAAGGTGTATTGAATAAAATCCGTCCATCTCTTCAGGCTGATGGCGGAAATGTTAAACTTATTGATGTTAATAATGATGGTGATGTATCTGTAAAATTGCAAGGAGCATGTGGAGCGTGTCCCTTTGCTCAAATAACGCTTAAGATGAGTATAGAGCGTCAACTTAAGAAAGAGATTCCTGAGGTCAAATCAGTAAAGGCCGTTTAAACTTTAGTCTTCATAAAAAGTTGCGAGATATTATCCGAAAGTCTTTGGCTATATCAGGATTTTATAAACTCCTGTATCTGTGAACAAATCTTTTCAGCAGATAGTCCAAAAGCATCTAACAAAACTTCTGGAGCGCCCGATTCCCCAAATCTATCATAAATAGCAATCATTTTAACTGTTACAGGATGTTTTTTAACAATTACTTCTGCTACAGCAGGGCCTAATCCACCTGCTTGCAGATGCTCCTCCACAGTTATTAATTTACCAAACTTTTTTGCATATTTTAATATGCACTCCTTATCGATTGGTTTAATAGTGTGCATATTTATAACAGTAGGGTAAATATTTTTTCCCTGCAACAATTGGGCTGCTTTCATTACTTCTCCGCCGATTGTTCCAGCAAAGAAAATTGCGGCATCATCCCCTTCAGCGAGCACCTGGGCTTTCCCAAATTGAAATTCTGTATCTTTGGTAGTGATTGTTTCTGTTGCCTCTCGGGCTAAACGTATATATACCGGTCCTTCTATTTCCGTTGCCTTCAGAGTAGCTTTATAAGCCTGCAGATGGTCACAGGGAACAACTACTTTCATATTTGGTAGGATTCTCATCAGAGCGATATCCTCAATTGCCTGGTGTGAGCCACCATCTGGCCCTACTGAAATACCTCCATGTGAGCCAACTATTTTTACATTTAGATTTGAATAGCAAACTGTATTGCGAATTTGGTCGAATGCACGTCCGCAAACAAACACCCCATAAGTCGTGGCAAAGGGAATCTTTCCTTCTAAGCTAAGTCCAGCAGCCACATTTATCATATTTTGTTCAGCGATACCCATATCAAAGAATCTATGTGGATAGCGTGCTGCGAACCAGTTAGAGCGGGTAGAGGTAGCAAGATCTGCATCCAGTACCACGACTTTAGGATTCTGCTCCCCTAAGGCAAGGAGTGCACGGCCATATCCATCTCGGATGGGAACCCGTTCATATTGCTTTTTCATTTCTTATCTCCTAACTCTAATTCTTGCAGCGCTTTTTCCAATAATTCGCTTGTTGGCGCCTTTCCATGCCATTCTGGCTTGTTTTCCATAAAAGACACTCCTTTGCCTTTCACTGTCCGGGCAATGATAACTGTTGGCTTATTCTTTACTTCCAGAAATAGGGATAATGCATCTATGATCTCTTGCATATTATGTCCATTGATGATAATTGTTTCCCAGCCAAAGGATTTCCATTTTTGTTCAAGAACTTCTAAAGCCATAACCTGTTCAGTATCTCCATCAATCTGCAGAAAATTTCTGTCAACGATGGCGCAGAGGTTGTCAAGCCTGTAATGATTGGCACTCATTATTGCTTCCCAGATCTCCCCTTCATCGAGTTCTCCATCCCCAAGAAGTGTGTACACATTATACGATCGGCCATCCATTTTTCCTGCCAGAGCCATGCCTACACCTACAGAAAGACCCTGTCCCAGCGAACCAGTGGAGACTTCTACCCCAGGGGTTTTCTGGGAAGCTGGATGTCCTTGCAGAATAGAGCCATATTGCCGTAGAGTGGCAAGGTGCTCTGGAGAGAAAAATCCCGCTTCTGCAAGTAATGCGTATAATAGGGGAGCAGCATGCCCTTTTGAGAGAATGAATCTATCGCGTCCTTCCCATTTTGGATTATCAGGTTTGTATCTCATCTGATGGAAAAAAAGTGCTACACCTATATCTGCAGCAGAAAGTGAACCTCCTGGGTGCCCTGAGCCTGCCAGACCAATCATGCGTATAATTTCATATCTGATCTTTTTTGCTTTCTCCTCTAATAATTCTATTTTCGGCTTCATAATAGCTCAACAAAATCTAATGTATTGGCTTTAGGTAAGTTCTGGTGGCAAAGTTGTTGTCAAGTTTACCATTATTTGTGTTTGGTGCTTGTGATTTGTTTCTTTTTTCCCACGAAAAAGGAGACTGGGGTGATAGGGTGACAGGGAGAAATGGTGACTGGGGGAACCGGAGGACGAAAGACGGAGGAAAGGAGGAAAGGAAGACGGAGAACATTATAAATTATGAATTTTGAATTATGAATTAAACATTCAATCCGCCAGTTGGCGGACGGATATTTCATTGGATTTTTCCTTTTACCTTTTATCTTTTAGCTTTTTTTGACTTATAACTTGAATCTGGTTCTCTTGTGGAAAAATATTTAACGAGGGAGGAGTTTATGGAATATACTGATATAGCACTTAACCTCGCTGCTTCTGCCGGTGCAGATTATGCTGACATCCGAATTCAGAAAGCCCAGACTGAAGCTATCTTTCTCCGTAATTTGAGCCTTAAAAGAACCTCATTCCAGGAGCAGTATGGATACGGAATTCGTGTATTCAAAAACGGTGCATGGGGTTTTGCTCACAATAATGTGTTTGAGAAAGAGGCTGTCGAGGAGACAGCAAGAAAGGCAATTGCCACTGCTGAACAATCTTCACGATTAAAATATGGTGCAGGATTAGATCTTGCCTATGAACGAGGATATATCGATACATATCGGACGCCTTTTTATGAAGACCCTTTTTCTGTACCTATATCGGAAAAAGTCGAAATGATGTTAGAAGTCAACAAGACAATGCTTAACTACAGGGATATCAAGCAAGCTATATTTATAATGAGAAGCCAAAAGGATGAGAAATTATTTGCTTCTACCTTAGGCACGCATTTGAAGATTATGTCAGTTTACACATATCCTATGTTTCAAGCAACAGCTGTAAGTGATAGCGATAGCCAGAGCCGAAGTTTTAATGATGGTGCAAGAGCAGCAGGTTGGGAGTGGGTTCGCGGTCTTAATCTGCTGGAAAAGGCAGAAAAGGTTGCTGAAGAAGCTCAGATAAAGGTTCACGCGGAAACCCTAGGTGCTGAAAAGCGTCGCAGCCTTATTCTCGATCCAATCAATCTTTCTTTAACGATGCATGAATCTGTGGGACATCCTACTGAGCTCGATAGAGTATTGGGCTGGGAAGCAGATTTTGCTGGAATATCGTTCGCGACTCCAGATAAGTTGGGAAAACTTCAATACGGAAGCCCAATTGTTAATTTTGTGGCAGACAACACCCTGCCATATGGTTTAGCAAGCGCTGGATACGATGATGACGGCGTCCCAAATCAGAAATGGTATATCATCAAAGATGGCATCTTACGTGAGTATGGCTCAACAAGAGACACAGCCCCGCTTATCGGATTGCCGATGAGTCGCGGGTGCAGTCGTGCTACAAATTATTTTGACTTCCCCATAAATCGTATCCCCAATCTCTATCTGGAACCAGGAAAGAACGAACTTACCCCACAAGAATTAATTTCTGATACTGAGGATGGTGTATACATTGAAGGACAGGGAAGTTTTTCCATAGATCAACATCGTGTGAATTTTCAATTTGGTGGAGATATGTTTTGGGAAATTAAAAATGGTAAAAAAATCCGCCCGCTCAAAAAAGTGCTCTATCGCTCCAATACAGTAGAATTCTGGAATAGTTGTGATGCAATCTGTGATAAGCGATTTTTTAAAACCTTCGGTGTAAACAATTGTGGTAAAGGGCAACCACAACAAGTAGGCAGAATGACACACGGTGCCGCAATGGCTCGGTTTCGTAACATTAAGGTAGGAGGCTCACAATGATAAAAGATGATGAATACAAAAAAATCTGGGACTATATAAAGAAAAAATCCACTGCTGACGATTTTACCTTTGGCATAGATACTACTGATAAACTGTATATCCGCTTTGCACAAAATGCAATAACTCAGAATATCACCGGCAAAAATATTTTACTCACCCTCAGGGTGGCATTTGATAATAAGACAGGCGAATCATATATAAACCAGACTGATGAGAATGCCTTGAATTATCTCATTTCAACAGCAGAAGAGACGGCTCGATTGAACAAGCCTGATCCGGAATTTGTGCCTTCTGAATCTTATCATGAACTGCCCCCAGCAAAGAAGCCTGCCACGGCAACGCTTCGGCTTACTGAAAAACAAATCATTGATGAAATTGAAAAGAGTGTGAGAAATGCCGAGAAGAAGAAGGCAAAAGTCTTTGGACTTTCAAACAAAGTTTACGCCCAACGATATCTTTTCACCAAAAACGGTTTTGAAGGTTCAGATGAGCAAGCCTATTTCTCTCATTCTATGACAATGAGAAAGGATGAAATTGAGACCAAGGTCTCAAAATCTATAAAGGATTTCTCCCGGTTCTCAATGGAAAATTTGATCTCAGAACTCAACAACCAATTTGACTCGCTTAAGGACCCTCAACCAATGGAAAAAGGGAGGATTCCTGTTATTCTGCGCCCAGCTGCTGTCTTGGAGTGGCTTCTTTATATTGTGTGGACATTTGATCTCCGCAATGCTGATGAAGGAATAACTCCCTATACCAATCAGGTTGGGAAAAAGTTCTTTGGAGAAAAATTCTCTCTCATGTCTGATTCTGATGACCCTCAATTGACTGCTGAGCGTTTTGATGATATGGGTGTACCAAATTATACTACAAATTGGATTACTCATGGAACGATTGAAAATATGCAAACTTCACGCTGGTATGCAAAAAAGAAAGGTATAGAGCCAAAAAATATATTTAACATTAAGGTAGCTGGGGAGAACCTCTCAGAATCAGAGTTGATGAATATGGTTAAGCGAGGCGTGATTGTAAATCGCTTTTGGTATATTCGGCCGGTAGATATGAAGACAGGTGAATGGACAGGACTGACAAGAGATGGTGTGCTCTATTTTGAGGATGGTAAGGTGCTTCATCCAGTAAGGAATTTCCGCTGGAATGAAATATTTCATGATGCATCCAGAAGGGTTCTGGCACTTGGTAAAAGCGTGCAGCAGGAACATTATGCCCGCATTCCATCGATGCTTATCAATGATTTTAACTTCGTAGATGTTACTACATTCTAATTGTCCGCAGCAGTAAGTTATAATTCAGTGGCAGATAAGCAGTAAAATAGATCGGTATTCCCATTTACCATCGTTCCCAGTGCACAATCTCCTCAATAGGTTTGCGGTGGTTACTTCTAGCAAATGCCTTTACCGCCTTTGAATATACTCCTTCTTTTTGTGCAGGATAACCAAAAGGACTGAGTGCTACGA
>JBNGDW010000077.1:0-6740 GCA_049975325.1 Cloacimonadia bacterium
GGGATAAGCAGGGAGGGTGCATTTGTTATAGCAATCGGAATAGATAGATGTATTCTTTGGGTTTTGTTAAGATTTATTTGTAGCCAGAAAAAAATTGCCAGCGCAAGAGCTGCGAATCCAATACCCCAGTTTCGTCTCATTTTTTAGTACTCGGTTTTTGCAATGATTTTAATTTTTCTGATTCTATCATCACAAAGATATTAGAAGGGTCTAACCTGTGAGCCATAACTAGATATTTTTTGGCATTCTTAAAATCTTCTTTTGCGAGATATAGCTTACAAAGGTCAAGATATGATCTTACAAAAAATGCGTTTTCGCCAATACTTTTTTTAAAATAGAAAATGGCTTTTTCAACATCGCCCATCCTTTCAGATGTGCGAGCAAGATCATTAAAGAATTCAGCAGAATGACAGCCAAGTTCTCGGGCTTTGTCAAGAGCAAGATAGGCGGCAATCCAGTTATTTTTGTAATAAAAACACCTTCCTTTTAAGTAAAAAACATCCTTATTAGTAGGAAATTTTTGTTCTGCAAGCTGCAAAATCCTAAGCGCTTTCTCATACTTTCCCAACGGGATATATTGTTCTGCAAGCATTATATAAATTGGAGCAATATTCTGAAAATGCGGAAACACTTTTTCAAACAGAGAGCTGGCTTGTCCCGGCCTATCATTTTGGGCAAGCGCAACGGCAAGATTAAACTCTAATTCAGGGAATCTTTTCTTTACCTTCTCATAAGATTCGATTGCCTGCCAGGTCTTGCCCCCTTGGGTTAAATAAAGATTCCCCATCAGAAAATAAAGAAAATCATTTTCAGGCAGATCCGAAAGTGCCCTTTTAAGAACCCACTCTGCTTTTTTATATGCGGCAAAATCCATATAAATATTGTAAAGCATTTCATGGGCTTCCAGCGCCTTGGGCTCTTCTCTGATAATCTCCTCCAGGATATCAACCGCAAGAAGCCAATTAGTTTTTCTATGATGCTCTGCCTCGAGCAAATGCGCCTTAATTGTCTTCTTATCCATAATTCTTCACCAAATCTTTAAAATCTATTACAGATCTTAAAAATTGCTCTCTGTCCTTTGCCTCGTTACATTTTCTTCGTAACATACCTGCATTTCGTATCCCTCTGGTATAAGCAGCGATAAACTTTCTGATTCTTTTCAGGGCTGTTACAGTTCCATATTCTTCTTCTAATAAATAATAATGTTCCAGCAACATTTCAATCTTCTGATATACCATAATTTCTTCATATTGTTTTGTTTGTAAATAATTTTTTACTTGTTGAAATATCCATGGATTACCGATAGCACCTCTGCCAATCATCATAGAATCGCATCCTGTTTGTTCTCGCATTGCTTCAGCATCTCCTGGAGTTGTAATATCCCCATTTCCGATAATCGGTATAGAGATAGACTCTTTTGCCTGCTTTATAAGTTCCCAATTGCTCTTCTCTCGGAACATCTGTGTGTTAAAACGAGGATGAATACATATAGCATCAGCACCTTCAGCTTCTATTATCTGAATGATTTTCTCAAAATTTTCAGCAGAATTCCATCCGGCTCGAATTTTAACAGTTAATAGCAACTTATCATCAAGATTTTTTCGCACTTTTGCTACAATTATTCCTACTTTTATAGGATCGCGAAGCAGGGCTGCCCCAGCACCTGTCTTAACTACTTTTTTCATAGGGCATCCCATATTGATATCAATAAAATCAGGTTGTCGGTTCTGGAGTATTTTGGTAGCCTCAGCAATCTTTTCCGGATCACTTCCAAAAATTTGCAGCCCTATTGGCCGCTCTAGATCTGAAAAACCGCTTAATGCCTCTGTTTTGGGATTCCCATGCAAAAGAGCATCTGCATTAATCATTTCACTAACCACAACATCTGCGCCAAGAGATTTGCAAATCCTGCGATATACTGAATCCGTATATCCAGCCATAGGAGCGAGCCAGAGTTTATTTTTAAGCAATTTTATCTTATTCACTTTCCAGACCTCAGAAATACATCTAATATATCTTTCGATATTTTCCTGTGTCTGAAAAACCTATAAAACAAGAAAATCTTGTCAAAGAATAAATAATCTATGCTTTTTGGATTTATGCATAACAGAGTTCAAAACAAAGCAATCGTCTTATTAAGCGGAGGACTGGACAGCTGTGTAACTACAGCAATAGCAAAAGAGCAATATGATATTTGCCTTTTGCATATAAATTATGGCCAGAAAACAGAGAAAAGAGAAAAGCGGGCTTTTGATGAGATAGCTAACTATTACCATGTACAAGAGAGATTGTCAGTTAATATCGATTATCTTAGCCAGATCAAAGGGAGCAGCCTTATTGATGAATCGCTTTATATACCTCAAGAACCCTCACCTCCGGATAAGATTCCGTCTACTTATGTGCCCTTCCGCAATGCACATCTGCTTGCAATTGCTGTTTCATGGGGAGAAAAAATTGGTGCAAGGAAAATTTTTATTGGAGCAATGGAAGAAGACGGTTCAGGATACCCTGATTGCAGAGAAGACTTTTTCAAGACATTCAATCAAGCAATAGAAGTTGGCACAAAGCCAGAGACATATATCCGAATCGAAACACCAGTTATTCATAAAACAAAAGCAGAGGTTGTACAGATTGGTAAGCGGCTCAATGCCCCCTTGCATCTTACCTGGTCCTGCTATAAAGAAACTGAACAGGCTTGTGGAGTATGTGAAAGTTGCCGATTAAGAATAAACGCCTTTAAAAAAGCCGGGCTACGGGACCCAATCCCGTACAAAATATCCATAGATTGGAAGCCGAAAGATAAAAAACCTGTTCACACCACAGGTCGCCATGAATAAAAAAATTACTGCCTAATTTCCGCAAAAATCTTTATCTATAAAGGCCCTATACATCATCGCTTTTGGTAGGAGGAAAATGTGCAAATAAAAAAGATTACAATAATTGGGATGGGAACATGGGGGACAACCCTGGCAATACTTCTGGCTGAAAAGGGATATACTACTCTCGCATGGGAGTGGATTTCTGAGAGAGCAGATGCTATGCAAAGAGAGCGGGTAAACAAAATCTTTCTCCCTGAATGCAGATTTCCGGAAAATTTAACTATTACAAATAACCTAGAACAGGCTGCTAGTTTTGGAGACCTCATCGTGCTCGCACTACCATCACATGCTATGCGGAGCACTATTAAACCTGTAAAAAATATGCTTACCCACAAATACATTGTAAGCGTTACCAAGGGACTCGAGATTGACACCCTCCAGCGGATGTCTGAGGTAATTATTGAAGTAACACAAAATCCACCTGAAAAGGTAGCGGCACTCTATGGACCTACCCATGCAGAGGAAGTAAGCAAAAAGCTGCCAGCCACTATAGTAGCCGCATCGGTTGACAGGCAGTTTGCAGCCACTGTGCAGAAGGTCTTTATGACTGACTATTTACGGGTATATACAAGCCAGGACATTATAGGTGTGGAGCTGGGCGGCTCTTTAAAAAATGTTATTGCAATTGGTGCTGGTATTATTGATGGAATGCATCTGGGAGATAATGCCAAGGCTTCTTTAATAACAAGAGGAGCGCGTGAAATCACACGTTTGGGAATAAAATGTGGTGCCAGGGTGCATACCTTCGCTGGAATATCAGGCATAGGTGACCTTATAGTGACTTGCACAAGCAAACATAGCAGAAACCGATATGTTGGTGAACAGCTTGCTCAAGGGAAAACTCTCACTGCAATCACTGAAAGCATGGAAATGGTAGCAGAAGGAATTAAAACCACAGAAGCAGCAGTGAAACTTAGTAAAAAATTTGGCGTTGAGATGCCTATTGCTAACGAAATCTATAAAATTCTATTCAAGGGTCTTGACCCCAAAATAGTAGTAAAAAATCTTATGACCAGATCTGCCAAAAGTGAAGATGAATTCTGATCTAGCTTTTCCATATTTAGGTGAAATCTTAGCTCTTATCTGTGCAGTCTTTTGGGCAATTGCGGTAATTCTCTTCAAAAAAAGTGGAGAAAAAACCCCGCCCTTTTCACTCAATCTTTATAAAAATATAATTGGCACAGTGCTCTTCCTCATTACATTTCTCGTGCTGGATGAAACTCTACTACTGTCTGTTCCTGTAAAAGAATATATCATGCTTGCAATTAGTGGAATTATTGGTATTTATCTGGCAGACACTCTCTTTTTGAAGAGTCTCAATATGCTTGGCGCAGGCTTGTTAGCAATTGTAGATTGCCTCTATACACCACTGGTAATCATTCTTTCATATATTTTTTTAAAAGAGAGTCTAACTTTACTTCAGATTATCGGGGCAATGCTTATTATTGGCGCCTTATTAGAATCCGCTCTTTATTTACCAAAATACCGAATCCCCAAAAAAGACCTTATAACTGGGATGTCCCTGGGTGCTCTCGCAATGCTTTTGATGGCAATAAGTATAGTTATGATAAAGCCAATTCTCAATCATTCTCTCATTATGTGGGTAACAGAGATACGGCTTCTTTCGGCTTCAGTTTTTATGACCATCATAGCGATCTTGCATCCGAATAGGAAGGAAATATTTAAGCCTTTTCGCCCTTCAGCTGACTGGAAATACCTTTTGCCAGGGGCTATAATGGGAACTTACCTTTCTATGATTACCTGGATTGCAGGATTGAAATTTACGCTTACAGGTATAGCAACTGCGATTAATCAAACCAGTGTAATATTTATTTTTATTTTTGCGGCCCTGTTTCTAAAGGAGAAAATCACCTTTCGCCGTCTTTTGGGTATTATAATCGCATTTAGTGGCGTGCTACTCATTACATTCAGTTAATGCCACACAAAAAGGAGCGAAAAATTGCAAAAACCGAAAGGAGAATTAGTAAGTAGTGCGACCGCCTTCCTGCGAAACCACCTCATCTTATCAGAATCATCTTTTTTACAGCCGATTCTTCTCCAAGAGAAAGCTTAGCAAAATAAATCCCACTCGGCATTTGCTTGCCATAAGCATCCTTCCCATCCCAAACTACCTCGTTAATTTTTAATTTTAAATTTTCAATTTTTAATTCGCGAATGCGTTGTCCTTTTATATTATAAATCTCTATTTCTGCATCATCTTTGTAGTGCGGAGGTATACTAAATGAGATTGTGGTGGAGGTAGAGAAAGGATTGGGGGAAGTTTGGTATAGTTTTATTGTTGAGCTGAGAGTTGGGGGGTTATTGATGCCATAATAATTATCAGGTGGATCAGTGGTAAACTTAATCGCAAGATTATTTTGGAGCTGGGTAGCACTTTGAGGGTAAATATTTGCATAAGTATAAAGCACACCGTCAGACTGGTCTAAATTTTCAATCCCTACAGTGGCATAATTACTTACTGCATCTGGATTACTCACTGTATGATAGTTGAACTGAACCTCGCCATTCCCATCTATAGTGGGATAAGTTTGAGGATTAAAAAGAATTACTTGAAATTTTTCTATAGATTCTTCATCATAGTTATTCACGCAGTTGTTCCATTCTATAATAAAGATATCCTCATTAGCAGCATAATTATAGCAAAGTCTCATCTTTTCTTCATTTGCTCCGATTAGGTCATCCCAGAAAGGAGCTACCATAGCATAAGGTCCCAACGCAGCTGGTATATTCCAGTTCCGAAAATTAGTCATCCATGTAGGCTTAAATGAGATCCATCCATTTGAGCAAATTGTAACGCTATCAAAGGCTTCATCATAGTAGGTAAAGCTAAATGGGAGTGGAATAGTAACAGAACAATCATCATCCAGCAGGGCAACTGACCCGGTTCCACCTTGTTCAGGGTCTATCTCATACCAGCAGTATTCCGGGCATTCATCGTATCCTTCATCATAACTATCATAGGCAAAGTAGCCAAAATTATCAGGACCTGTGGGAGCGGTGTTGTCCGCCTCACCAATTTCAAGGGAAAATTGGACAAGCGCAATAAGTCCATTGCCAGAGGCTAACTCAAGATTAAAAGGAATGTTTCTGCCGATATAGCAGTCTGGTTTTGCGTAAACTGCAAAGTTTGTAGTACCTGTTTCTCCAGGTGCAATCGTTCCAAAATTGCCAGTTGAGTCGGTAATCTCCACTGCATCGGTGGAAGAATTTAGCACTCCTGTTAATTCATTTCCTCCAAGAGAGCCTATATTCTTAATTGATACTAAGAGCTCTCTTCCCTCGCCCGGGTCTAAAATTCCATTATCATCTTCGATAACTATCACTTCTTGAACTTCAAACACTAATCCACTTACCAGGATTTCAAATTTTGCAGTGCTTCCATCAGAGATTATAAGTGTAAACTCCAAGATCTGGCTGTCCGGGCATTGGGAGAGGATTTCAAATTGATAATTCTGGATAGCTGTTTCTCCTGAGCCTATGCTACCATAATTTGCTATTGAGTCTGTAAGGTTAACGAAAGGATTGTTAGTAGTCAATTCTGCTGAGACGGATGTTGCCTCCTGAGAGCCATAGTTTTTTAAAGTGATTGCAATATTAATCTCCTCACCAGGATTAGGTGACTTGTCCATTTCAAACTCATATAATCCGATATCTATTGGTTCTATAACCACATTAATAGAATCAATCAGGGGAAGATAATTGGGCTTTGTTGCGGTTATCTCTATAATTCCAGTAGTTTCTGGTTCAAGATACATGGTTACAGAGCCGTTTTCAACTACCCTGATATTGTAGAATTCGTTTTCTTTTCGTGCTGTGATTATAGCACCATCCAGTCCAGGA
>JBNGDW010000078.1:0-6639 GCA_049975325.1 Cloacimonadia bacterium
ATCAGCTGCTTCTCTGCTTCTTCAAGCCTTGTTTCAGCAATGGTGTGTAACCGCTGCTCCTCCTCATACATACGATGGAATCTATGACGAGCAATAAAGACTCCGATCACTCCACCGATAATTATCCCTAAAACTATTGAAATAATAATTTCACTCATAGTAACCTATTCTTATTGATCTTGTATTTTATGCAAACATTTGTTATATTCTGAACAAGATTTTCTCATCTTTAAACATTCTCAATATGTAAGAAATAAGTATTCCTGCGATAACAAGGCAACTTATAGCAGAAATTAGCAATGACGACCAGGTTGCCTCATGCATAAATATAGCTTTCATTCCAAGAAGGGAATTAAGTATTGGAATATACTGGCTCCAAGGCGAAGGTACATCCCCGCTAATCATCGCAAAAAGACCTAGGAATATAACGAAAAAATATACAGGCATTACCATACTCTGTGCTTGCTTGATATTACGTGCATAGGTAGCAACAATCATAATAAGTGCAACAACTAATATTGCAGCTGGTAAAAGGACAATTGCAAATTTTAAGAAATCCACAAATTGGAAGATATACACATCCATTGTCATTGTAAGGTCTCCGCCCATACCAATAATATAGCGAAATCCCAAAAACAGTCCAAACATTGTACTTAGAGCTCCTGCAAAAGCGACGCATATCACGGAAAATAGTTTTCCAAGAATTATAGAAAGTCTATCTACCTGATTAACCAGAAGCAGAGCGAGGGAGCCCCGTTCCTTCTCGCCTGTAACAGAATCCAGTCCAACACTTTGTGCATTGGAAAAAAGACTGATAATAATGAAAAATGGCAGCATCATACCAAGCCCTTTCCCGACAGCACTCCCTTTTTTAGCCAAATCTGCTTCCTCTTCTGATACCGATCCGTTTACAGTAAATGGAGTGATTATTTCTTCTGCAAGAGAAAGTTGAGCCAAGCGTTCCCTCAAAAGGCTTTCTTTTACTTTACTAAATCCATCTTGGATTTTATGGTAGAAATAACTGGAATAATCTGAAGAACTATTATGAAAAATTTGGATATCCATAGTTTCCAGAATAGCGAATTTCTCTTCCAATCTATCTGGAAAAATAATAAGAACTTCTGCCTGCTTTTCTGCAATAATATCTTTTACTATCTCGGTTTGCTCTTTAGGGCATTCGATTACTCGTGCATTAAGTCCCTCTAATACTTGATAAAATTCTTCATATATAGGTCCTGCTTCATTATTTCCCCAACATATATAGATATCACCTTGATAAGAGTTGATATCCTTGACTCTCGCCTGACTAAATTTTGCTACAAAGAAATAGATTGCTGGCAAAAGCAACATTGGTACTATAATTAGCAACACAATCAATCGCCTGTCTGTAAAGAATCGCAAAAGTTCTTTTTTGAGAATAATAAAGGAATCTTTAATCATAGGCAGTCTCTACATGTTTGAAAAACACTTCATCCAAGCTTCTTGCTCCATTGTTTGCAAGTATTTCAGAAAGGGTGCCTTGTGCTCGCAGTTCTCCCTTTATAAGAATCCCGATTTTATCGCAGATTTTCTCTGCTACACTCATCATATGTGTAGAAATAAGCACGGTCTTACCGTCATCTGCAGATTTTTCCAGAAAATCAGTGACAGTTTTGGCAGTAATCACATCCAGTCCATTGGTTGGCTCATCAAATATGATCACATCTGGATTATGAATAAGTGAAACAGCCAATGCCGTCTTCTGCTGCATTCCTGTAGAAAGTTTGTCTACTTTTATATCAACGAACTCTTCCATCCCAAGTTCTGTGAAAAGCTCCTCTTTCATTCTACTGATTTGCTGTGGAGACATTTTATTAAGTCTGCCAAAATACTCCACCAAATAATCAGGCGTAAAAAAGCCATCCAGTCGCATATCACTTGTTAGAAAGCCTATAATGCTACGAACCTTTTTATCATTTTCTATAACATCATAATTGTCAACAGAGATTCTGCCAGAAGTTGGCTTGATAAGTGTGGAAATGCAACGTAGGGTTGTGGTTTTCCCAGCTCCATTTGGGCCAAGTAGCCCGAATATTTCCCCTGAAGCACATTGCAGACTGAGATTTTTTACAGCCTCAACCCTTGTGACAACTCCTCGCTTCTTGGTGATATAGGTTTTGCATAGATTTTCAATTTGAATCATAATGTGACTATACTTCCAGATGGTGTGAAGTGTGTCAATATTGAACTAATGCAGAAAACTTTTTGTTACCGAAAAATTATCTCAAAAGTAGGCACTTTTTGGTATCAACAAGTTTATCGCCTACTTTCAAGCAATAAAAATAGATTCCATTGGAGAGCTCTTTTCCATTTTGTTCAGTTCCATCCCAAACAACTTCTTCTTTAATTTTAATTTTAAATTGTTTAACGAGTTGTCCTTTTATGTTATAAATTTTTATCTCTGCGTCCTCTGTCCGCCAGCTGGCGGAGTGAACATTAAAAGATATCGTGGTGGAAGTGGAGAAGGGGTTAGGATAGTTTTGAGAAAGCTTAAAAGCCACTTGCGGTTCTGTCTCCATGTCTATAAGCCAAGGTGGGGCACCAAATTCATAGCAACCCATATCAACCACTGCGTCTCCATCACCATTGCCATCCCATATACGCTCATTTCCATCTAAATCTGAATCAGTTGTAACAAAATCATTACAGCCAGCATCTATGCAGGGCGAATTCTCTGTGGGATGATAATCAAATGGTTCTCCGCCTATAAAAAATGGGTCAGAATCAATATTAGTCTCGCCAGTCCATCCTCCTTGAATATCAGAATATTGTACAGTTAAATTCCCTGAGGGAGCGTAAATCTCCTGAGGAGTATCCCCCCAGAAAATACTATTTTGGACATCTACTGTAGAATTGTACACAAAAATTCCACCAGCATAATTTCCGGCTGAATTCTGAGAAATTGTACAGTTTGTTATAACAAGGTTAGAATTTGCTGTATAGATTCCCCCACCAAGGCTATTAGCAATATTCTCGGTGATAAGGCAATCGATGATCTGAGCATCAGAAGAAGTGAGACTAATTGCACCGCCACGCTCCTGGGCAGAATTTCGTTGGAGTATACAATTCTCCATCCAAAGGGTGCTTTCATCTGCTAATATTGCTCCCCTAAATATAGCAGAGTTATCAGCAATAATACAATCAGCAATTACTACACTATCACATTTTGATATGATAAAAGCCCCATCGCCTTCTATTGAATTTCCCTCACAAGATTCACAATTTCTTATGGTTACTTCTGCTGCATCCTCAAGGGCTATGCTGCTCCCTTGCTGTGCGGTATTCGAGGTAAATGTGCAGTTATTTATAACAATCTTGTCGTGCCTAGAATATATAGCGCCTCCCTCGTAGGAATTGCAACTCTCAAATTGACATCCATTGACGATCAATGTCGTGTCACTGAAGCCCCCAATAGCTCCGCCAGCTATATCAGATATACAATTCTCAAACCTACAATCTTCAATTTTTAGAGAAGCACCGATGCAGTTTACCGCACCCACATTATCAGGGCTATATGTATTCCTAATAGTAAATCCTTCTATTTTGGTAATAGCGCTATTGTTACCAAGGATAAATGCTGTACCAGAGTCTTCACAGTCAATAATGCAGTTCTCATATCCGTTTTCTGAGCATATTGTCACATTCTTTCCATCTAATGAAACATTTTTGTTTTTTGGACCAGTGTATATTGCATCGGCAACGAGCAAAGTATCCCCATCATACAGGGCATTCGCACCATCCTGCAGGTTTGTATAGTCTCCACTTCCATCAGGATTAACATAAACAACATAACCGCCTCCAGTTGCTACATCAATATAATTCATCTTTACCTTTGTGTCTGTAAATCCAAACTCATCAGTAACAGTGAGTGAAACTGTTCTTTTGCCAGGTGTTTCATAGGTATGAGTTGGATTTTGTTCTTCGCTCGTTTCCCCGTCTCCCAATTTCCATAACCAGCTTACAATACCGCCTAAAACCGATGTGCTCTTATCTACAAAATGAACTGTTAGCGGCATTGTCCCGAAAGTTACATCTGCGGAAAAATCAGCAGAAATTATTTCAGTTTTGCTTTGAATCTTTACATCATCAATGTAAATGCCCTCTGCTACCTCACCTCCATCCATAATAGTACTGCTTACAAATCTGAAACGCAGAGTCAATTCTGTTCCCGCAGGATATTGTGATAAATCATAGTTATATTCAAGCCAATTGTTTCCTATGGTAAGCGTTCCTAAAGCTCCGCCGCTTCCAATAAAATCCAAATCTATCCACCCTGAGCCATCGTTAATCTCAACATAACAACCATCAGTTCCATAATTTGGAAATTCATACCAGCACCAGAATGAAAGTTCAGCATTCTGGCAAACTGTAAAAGGGGTTGAAACCAAAAGCTCTTCTATCTCATCATTATAAACAAATGAATCTTCATTGCCACAATACCAGCTATAATCCCCAGAAAACTTACGATTTGTAGTTAGATGCCATAAATTGTCAGTTCCGGAATGTGTCCAATTACCTGTTCCATTTTCCATATCATCATAAAACCCCGTCTCACCAACAGTAATAAAAAAGCTATCTGTGAAAGCATAACCGTTTTCTGTCAGAATTGATATATTTATTTGCGGAAATAATGGTGTTGGACAACCGGGATCAATAGTAATTTCGGCAAGAGACTGGGCATATCCTGATGGTAATATATCTCCAAACTCCCCTACAGATTCTGGAATATCTATGTAAGGATTATCGCAAGACAAAATTGCACTCACATTTTCTGCCAGAGCCAATCCTTCATTTCGCAAAATTATATTTAGATTGACTGCCTCCCCTGGCTCTGCAATACCATCTCCATCCCCACCTAAAGAATCAATAATATCATGATAAAAATAGGAAATAACAGGAGTCGCTCCAGTAATACTTATTAAATCTGTCCAGACATTATTTGCATCATCTGATATTTCAGAATTCAGATAAATAACCTCTCCGTTCACCATATCTTCACTAACATCAAAACTGAATGCATCTTCAATGAAAACTGAATCTCCAGCAGAAATGCTTGTTACTGTTTCAATACTATCTATCATTGTAATTTTGCTATTATCGGATGTTAATGAGATTGAAATATTATTTGCCTCTTCATTCCCGTAATTGTGGAGCCATATCTCCATTGAGGTCGATTCGCCTGGAGTTACATATCCTTCCCCAGAATCGTTAGTTGAATAAGAGGAGATTTGCACATAGGGCTGGGTTGAAGTAAGAGGAATTGTGCCTTCAAAAGGGATAAAATTTGGGGCAGTAACAGTAAGTTGAAGGTCAGAAGAAGGGTCTGAGACTGTGATTTCAAAACTAACCTGTCCATCAAGTCCAGTAAAAGCCACTTCATAAACAGTTGTATCTTGCAAAAGACAAACAAGTGCTCCTTCGAGCGGGTTGTTGCCTTCTGTTACTGTTATCTGGCAGATACTTTCTCCGGCAGGGAGTTCATCGGGAAAGGTTACTACCAATTCTTGGGGAGTATCCGTCCAGATAGGCAGTTCCGGGTCACCTAAAAGATTTACCTCATATTCACACCAGCGGTAAACATTCTTCTCGCCTGCCAGAGGGACATAAGTAGACTTTTCGGTTGCTAATGTATTTCCAATATGGTAGATATTATTATGGAACAGTTGACGGAAAAATTCCTGATCAAAGCGGTCTGAATAGCCATAAACAGGGTTCCCTGGGCTGCCCCATCCATATCTGGAATTGCCAATGAATGCAACTCCACCACCATCAGGATTTGTTAGAAAATGCTCAGCGATACAATCATAATCAAATGCAGCAGGCCAACAGCCGATAGAATAAAGTATTGAATATGCTGGTCCATTGATAAGTTCATCCATATCATTTATGGATAAATAGTTATTACCAATTCCCATAACATTTGTCCAGGCATGGCCATTATGGTTTACAATATTTTGCCCGTCATTTAAAGCAGCCATCACATTCTCATAAGTTTCATTGTCAAGAGATTGATAGAGTTTTGTAATCGGGTCAAATCTATCTGGAACATACATATCGTCAATGTAGTTTTTTCCTATTCCAGAATCAGTATATGGATCCGGCCACAGTATCATCGCCAAAAACAGCATATCCAGTTGATAATCGGTTGGGGGTGTTTTTTCATAAGTAATAATTTTATTTACAAAAGCAGTTGCTTCATCTGTATTTTCCACAGACGCTCTACCAACAAAAACATCTGGATACATATCAATCTCATCCTCAATTTCTCCATACACGCTATTCCCGTTCGCATTCCAATCTCCGTCCAGATCAGAGAAATAAAGGTCACATGGAATTTCATCTTCATTTGGGCTGAGACCTGCCTCACTAATCATAGCAAAGGCTGTTCTGTAGGGAACCTGATTAATATCTCCACCTAAAAGCAGCCAGAGTGTTCCCCAATTTTGATAGGCATCTATAATAGATGAAGTATTACCACAGTTTCTTGCTGTTTTACTTAGCACATCAATTTCTATCCTAAGGTCATTTTTCAAGATACCAACTCCTTATTTAATTCATTCCACCTAAAATTAATTAACATGAAATTTGATAATATAATGT
>JBNGDW010000079.1:0-6592 GCA_049975325.1 Cloacimonadia bacterium
ATTGCTTTATGCTTGATATTATTTACAGACTCAAATATGCGTATCACATCTTCACGACTAAGAACAATAGGAAGTTTTCTCTCCTTTCTTGGTCGGGGAAGACTACCTACTGTTTTTGGCATATTTAACACACGATCATACAGAAATTTTATAGCACTTACTGCTTGATCATGATATGACCTTGAGACCCTTTCCTTGTCAATTAAATGAATCATATAATCTCTGATATGTTTTTCATCAACCTCTTTTGGGTCTTTTGTAAAATGGCGAATGTATCGTTCAATATGGTGTAGATATGCTTTTTGAGTCTTCTGGCTATATCCTCTTAATTTGAGTTCCTTATTCACTGCATCTATGATTTGAGCCTGATTCGGCACTCGTTTATCAACTGTTTGATTAAAAGAAACCTGTAAGGCAGAATCTAAATCGATACTTTCACCCTTAAAAACCGACAAAATCTTTTTTAAAATATCTTCCGAATGGGGAAAACTCCAATACTTTTTATCAGGGTGCCATCTATGTCCCTCAATAGTTTTAACCATAGCAACAAATTTAGGATCATATGAAAAAGCAACCGCTATTTTCCCTTGTTGTATATCTTTACTGATTTTTATGTTTGCCATAAATTTATCTTATTAATTCCTCTATACTTACATCTAATGCTTTTGCAATCCTTGCAACAGTCTGGACAGAAGGTTTTTTAACAACATTGGATTCTAACTTTGTTAGGGTAGTATAAGGAATATCGGCCTTTCTTGCAAGATTGTCTTGTGTAAACCCTTTCTTTTTTCTAAATTTCTTCACATTATCGCCGATCATTTTTACCCTTATTCTGTTTCCACACTTGGATAGCATAGTTTTAGTAGGTATTTTTTGAGTTATAATTTGGTCGGGGTGAGAGGATTTGAACCTCCGACCTCCTGCTCCCAAAGCAGGCGCGCTGGCCGAACTGCGCTACACCCCGATCACTATCCTAACTACACATATATACCGGCGAAAGATATCAACCCAAGGCTCAAAACCTTCCGCCAAAAAGCCCTTATATCCTATCAAGCGGCTCAAATAAAGTATACCGGCTACGAAACCTTACCTTAATACTCCCCTGAGGACCATTCCTGTTTTTCCCAACAATAATCTCAGCCAACCCTTGTTCACTTTTATCCTCTGGGGTTTTGTAATAATCTTCACGATATATAAAGATTACGATGTCCGCATCCTGCTCAATAGCCCCTGATTCCCGCAAGTCAGCTAATACAGGTCTCTTTTCAGACCTGGTCTCAGGAGCCCGGCTTAATTGCGAAACCGCAATAATTGGTAGCCTTAATTCTTTGGCAAGATTTTTGATAGAACGTGAAATTTCTGAAATCTCCTGCTGCCTACTCTGCCTACTAACCTCAGGCATAAGTAACTGCATATAATCTATGATCAGCAAATCCAATCCCTCTTCTGCCTTAAGTCGCCTTGCTTTTGAACGAATATCCATCATTGTATTACCACCTCTATCATCAATAAAGATTGGTGCCTCAGCGAGCTTTTCGGCAACTGTTGTAATTAAAAATATCTTATTTTGATCAATGCCATATCCTTGTAGCATCTCGGAGAGGGGAACCTCGGCGCCAGAACTCAGCATTCGCATCAGAAGCTTCACTTTATCCATCTCAAGGCTAAAAATTCCAACATGGCGTTGCTGATATAAAGCAGTATGAAACGCAATATTCATGGCAAAAGAAGTTTTCCCCATACTCGGTCGGCCAGCAACCACTACAAACTGCCCGGGCTGCAACCCACCTGTCAAGCTGTCAAGTTCTGGAAACCCTGTCGCAATGCCTATAGTTCGGGACTTACTAGCTGCTATTTTTTCAATATTTTGTAGGGTCTCCGGGATTATATTGGAAATTGATTCAAATCCCTCTTGTAAAAGATGTTCTGTTACCTTAAATATCTCCTTCTCCGCATCTTCAACAATATCTCTACTTGGCTTGGTCGAATTATAACATTCTTCTGCAATTTTAGTTGTAGTTATCATTAGGTTGCGGAGAATAGCCTTTTCTCTTACAATAGCTGCATGAGCCTCAATATTCGCACTTGACGATACTATGTCAGAAATTTCTGAAATATATGGTGTGCCACCAACTTCCTCCAAATAACCATCCTTTTTAAGTTCATCAATCACTGTAATAAGGTCAATCTGACTGTTAGTTTCGAATAATTTAGTCATTGCCCGAAATATGAGCCTGTGTGCCTTTTTATAGAAATATTCCTCTTTCAGCATTTCAATAGCTCGTGCAACCCCCCATTCATCGATAAGCATGGCACTCAGCACTGCGGCTTCTGCATTAAGGTCTTGCGGGGGGACCTTGCCACTCAAAACTTCCCCAGGTCCGCCAGCTGGCGGATTGCTTGGATTTGAAATCTTATTAAAGTTATTGGGAGGATCTGCCATTTTTATCTTAGAACCCTTCTCCTCTTAAGGGGTTACACATTATTTACCCTCTCCCTTTTATCTTTATTGATCTCGTTTCGAAGCATTTTAAGGTCTTCCCAGGCGAGACGCTTCCAGGCAGGATGATACAAAAGTGCAGCAGGGTGAAAGGTAACCATGAACTTTGTTCCGTTATAGTCAAAAAATTTACCACGCATTTGGGCAAGAGAATCTTGTGTATTTAAAAGAGAATGGGCAGGAACCTTGCCAAGAGCACAAATAAATCTCGGCTCAATAATCTTGATCTGCTCTTGTAGATAAGGCCTACATGTGACTATTTCATCCGTGAATGGATTTCTATTACCAGGTGGCCTACACTTTACTACATTGGTTATGTAGACCTCTGCGCGGCTAAGGGATATCGCTTGTAACATTTTGGTTAAAAGCTGTCCCGCTGGACCAACAAAAGGCTTTCCTTGCAAATCTTCCATGCTGCCAGGCGCTTCTCCAATAAACATAATATCAGCATCAGCATCCCCCTCACCATAAACAAAATTTGTCCGTGTTTCTGCCAGACGGCATTTCTGACAATCGCTATATTTTATGCTCAACTTAAAAAGAAACTCTTGCTTCCCTTCCGCCAGCTGGCGGAAAAGCTCCCGCACGCCTGATATCTTCAAAAGCTCAAGCTTCTCTGCTACGCTGAGATTAGGTAGAGAATCCGCCATTAAAATATCCAAATAGAAAGACCTTGCCCTACTCGTCAATAATATCTGTTATCTTTTCTTCTGGCTTTTCTTCTTCAGATATAAAATAATCCGGGATATTACCGGTCGCTACATGTTCAAGCGCCACTGTTGTAATCTTACCTGGCAGTTCCTTTTTCACACTATATGGCAATTGTGAAAGCCTTTTTAGTTCCTCACTTGCGAGAACTAAATATAAATAAGTACAATTATGACTTTCAATAAATTTTTGGACGGTTTTACTTATCATTACCTATACTCCTCTTGCGGATTTCATATACAATTTTTTTTGTCGTGCTTTTTACATCATCGTTTATGACAAAGATATCATATAGCCAGGAGTCCGCGATTTCCTTTCGGGCATTTTTTAATCGTAACTGAATCACCTTCTCATCATCTGTATTTCGCATCCGAAGACGATGTTCAAGTTCCTGCATACTAGGGGGAAACATAAAAATCGTGAACACCATTGGCATATTTTTTAGAAACTTCTTTGTTCCTTTTGTATCAATATCAAGAATTATAAATTTATTATCGGCAAGTGCACCCTCAATAACCGCCTTAGCAGTTCCATAATAATGTTTATGCACTTTTGCCCATTCTGCAAATTCACCTCTCCGTAGCATCTTTCTAAACGTCTTCTTATCAACAAAATGATAATCAACACCATCCTGCTCGTCAGCACGTGGGGGGCGAGTAGTGTAGGAAACTGAATACAAAATATCTTCATTTTCCTTAACAATCTCACGACAAATCGTACTTTTTCCTCCCCCAGAAGGAGAAGAAACAATTATTGGAAAATATCTTTGTGCACTCATCTTGTTTAATATAACATTAAAGCAAGTGTAAAACTATGTCAACTTTTTGCTATTATCTTCTTTTTTAATAGAACCGGATAAAGCAACTTTGTATTCAGAATATCTTATTCCCCAAAATTAAAGGGAAAAGGCAATAACTCAGCGATATTTTTCACTATATATTCTTTTTCACTTTTAGCAATTATAATTGGAAGGTCATCTGCAAACTCACTTATAACCTGTCTGCAGATACCACATGGAAAGGGCATGTGCTCTCCTTCGGCATAGATTGCTAACGCCTCAAGCTGTTGGAAGCCTTCTGATATCGCCTTAAAAATCGCAACCCTTTCTGCACAGACTGATGCAGGGTATGAGGCATTTTCAATATTTGTACCCGTAAAAATATCACCAGACTTTGTCAAAACTGCAGCCCCAACCTTGTAACTGGAATAAGGTGAGTAGGAATTTTGAGATGCTTCTTTTGCGGATGAGATTAGTTTTCGTACAATTTTTTTATCCATTTCATACTTTCTGAATAATATATTCTACCTTTTGGTGATATTCCTGGATATTACTTGCTCCGGCATACGAAAATGCGGACCTCAATCCATCTTCAATATTTTGTATAACATACTTGACAGGTCCTTTGTAGTCGACAGCCACACTTATTCCTTCGATATTTCTATCTTCTTCGCCTCGCTCCATTTTTGAATCTAGGCTGGCTGAGCCGCGATATCTTTTATAAAGGCGATAATCCGGGAAATTACCTTCCTTGTAAATCGGTCCTGGGGTCTCTTTACAGCCGGCAAAGAGAACACCAATCATCACAGAATCAGCACCTACGGCTAATGCTTTTGCCACATCACCAGAGTTTTTTATTCCTCCATCGGCAATCACTGGCACCTCATATTCTTTAGCAACAGCACTGGCATCCTCCACTGCAGTCAGTTGTGGAACTCCAAAGCCTGTATTTATACGAGTGGTACACATTGAGCCTGGTCCTATCCCCACTTTTATGGCATCAGCACCATTTTCACATAGAAATTTTGCCGCTTCGGCTGTGGCAATATTGCCTGCGATTACATCTACATCATATTTCTTACAAAGGTTGATTGCATCTGCCATTAATTTATGATGTCCATGAGCGACATCTATACAAATAATATTTGCCCCTGCGTCAACAAGGGCTTTTAATCGCTCCTTATATACACCTGCAACACCTATGGAGGCAGCGCAGATTTCATTTCCTGCTTCACGAAGTCGTCTGACCATATCTGCTTCTTTATCGATCGGACAAAATCGGTGGAGAATCCCCAGACAGCCAAACTGATAAAGTCTATTTGCCATCTCAAATTCTGTTATAGTCTCCATATTTGCAGAGACGATTGGAAGCTGGATTGTATAATTCCTTGTCACTCTTGTTGAAAGGTCGACCAACCTGCGGGAGAGAATTTCAGAATAGTTGGGTATAAGTAAGATGTCATCGTAGGATAAACCGATTTTATTCATCTCCACTCCTGTTAAATTTATAATTTTCTACTTGATTAATTTTATTTTTCTGCACAGATCATTCCCAGTGCTATGGAATGTAATTTTACCTCAGCCGTATCTGCCCTTGATGTTATCAATATTGGTACTTTTGCACCCATCACCACATGAGCCACTCGGAGATGTGCATAGTAGGTGAGTGCCTTACCCAAAATATTTCCTGCCTCTATAGTAGGAACAATCAAAACATCAGCGTCTCCTGCCACCGGTGATTCTATACCTTTTATTTTTGCGGCGGTTTCTGAGACTGCGTTATCCAGGGCAAATGGCCCGTCCACAATACAGCCTTTTATTTGGCGGCGTTTATTCATTTGTGCCAGAAGAGCAGCATCAAGAGTAGAAGGCATTTTAGGATTTAGCGTTTCGACAGCACTGAGTATTGCTACCTTTGGGTTTTGATTGCCAAGATGGTGGGCAACAGCCACTGCATTTTCTATAATAGCGGCCTTTTGCTCAAGGTCAGGATAGAGAATTATTCCGCCATCGCTCATTAATGTCAAGCGTTCCTTTGTCTCAAAAACGAAAACATCGCTTAACAATTTTCCTGTTTGGAGTCCGCGCTCTTTATCAAGGCAACCCTTCATCAGCTGAGAAGTGCTTGTCTTACCCTTTAAGATAAGTTCTGCTCTTTTTTGATGAATAGAATCAATAGCTCTTTGGACAGCAGCATCAAGATCAGGTTCATCAATTATTTCGAATGAATCACACATCTCTTTGTCAATAGTTTTAATAAAAGATAGTATCTTATCTTTATTACCGATTAAAAGGAAGTCAGCGATGTTTTCGTTTTTTGCAGAAATAGCTGCTTGAATTGCAGCTTCTGTATCAGCCCCGGGAATGGCGACCTTTTTAGTGGGAAATTCCTTGACTCGTTGTATTAACTCATCGAAACTTTTTATCATATAACTGCCTCCGACATTCATTTAATCTAAAATATAAGCCAAAAAGGTGTTTTTATTTCATAGCATTTATTTACATACTTTATCCATGGATGGAAAAGAAAGAGTATAAACAACATCTTAATGCAGAAAAAAATTATCTTAAAAAGCAAAAGAAGATTAGAAGATTGAAAGCAGTAA
>JBNGDW010000080.1:0-6460 GCA_049975325.1 Cloacimonadia bacterium
TAAACTGGAATATGGAGATAATGCAGTTGTGAGGAAGATGACTTTGGTAGAATAACTGTGAATCGTGCTTTACTGAAGGGGAGAATGTAGGTAACCTTGAAAATCTTCTGGTAGATCACAAATTCCAATCTTGACCAAGCACAAGACAACTTCTTAGTTTGCTAAAACTCCCAAAGACGAGGAGGAATAATGAAGAGAAGTCATTTTTCGGTTGAAAGGATTGGATTAAAAGGATTATTTATATGTGTTTTTTGTCTCTTGCTTTTTATCTCCTGCCGGCCTAAACCTTCTACGCGCGAGATCTCTTTACCAGACCATGAGGCTGTTGAGCTGGTTCCTTATGCAAACCTGGACTTCCCTCCGATCAGTGAATCGTCCGGGATTGTGAAAAGCAGGCAATGGGAAAATATATATTGGACTCATAATGATTCTGGTGACAAAGCAAGAATTTTCCCCATCCGCCGGCTGGCGGATGGTACCATCATAAGACCAGAATGGATAACTGATTATGAGGGGATTATGATACCTGATGCAGTGAATATCGATTGGGAAGATATTGCCACAGACAACGATGGGAATCTTTATCTTGCTGCCTGTGGGAATAATAGCAATACGCGAAGAGACCTTGCAGTATATGTGCTCAGAGAGCCTTATCCTTCTGGAACAGAGAAGACGCGCCTTCTTAATAAGATTCCATTTTATTTTCCTGAGCAGAAAAGCTTTCCTCCCACTAAACTGAATTTTGATGTGGAAGCACTTTTTTGGGCAGATAATAGGCTCTATCTCCTGACAAAGCATCGGGCTGATGACTATACAGTTTTATATCGGTTTGATAGCACAAACCCCAATAAGGAAAATCCACTGACACCATGTGGAAAGTTTCGCATATATGGGCAGGTTACGGCTGCAGATGCATCCCCCACTGGAGATAGCCTTGCAGTGCTTACATACAATAATGTATGGGTTTTCGAAAAAACCTCTCCTCGTGGAAATTACTTTGATGGTAATATCTTATGGCTTCCTATCAAAGCAAAACAGTGTGAAGGAATTTGTTTTGATGGGCATACTCTTATTATCTCTAATGAGCAGAGGGAACTTTTTGAATTACCTGTAGGCCAGCTTATACCATTGACTACGCCAGAGTAACCGAAAAGCTTGACGATTTTCGATTAGTTTTTATCAAATTAAGCAAAAGTTAAGGAGTAATATTATGAAAAAGCTCATTATTTTACTCGTGCTCATCAATATCCCCTTGATAGGCTTTTCACAGGGTATTGATTATTCATCTTTTTCAACTGCTACGACAGATAATATATTCTCTGCGAAGGTAAATCCTGCCGGCTTGGGGTTCTGTAATTCTGGAGGGTTGGGATTTGTTCAGTACTTTGAAGAAGAGGAATTTGAAAAAATTCATTCACTGTTTGCCAATTTTGGACAGTTTGGATATGTATATGAAAATATACACGATTCTGTAAGTCTGCACACATTGGCTCTTGGCGTTCCACTTCCTTTTGGTAACAGGAATTTCTATGCTGGGGTTGACTACCTTTGGGAGAATAGCGATTTCGGTTCAGGCGATTTTGGTCTTGGAATGCTTTTGCGTCCTGTAGATTTTATCTCCTTAGGTGTAACAGGTAGAAATATTACGAAAAATGATATTTCAGGAAGAGTAGGATTAGCCGTAAGACCTGTTCCAATAGAAAAAACAGCCTGGGATAGGCTAACTATAAGCTGCGATGTGGGTTATGAAAATGAGGAATGGCACAAACCTCTGTTGGGACTGAACACCGAATTTATTGATGGCATACAAATTAGTGCCAAATACGATTTTGAGAAAGAAGCTTTTAGGGTTGATTTTCAGATCAATTTTTCACATTTACAGTTAGGCACTATCTTTCGCTCCAATGAGCAAAAACATGGTCTTAGTTATATCAATCTCACGCAAAAGTGGAATCGGAGCTTCTTGTCTGCAAAACCTCGTAACAAATTCTATGATTATGAGTTGGAAGGTCGTATTCTGGAGTATTCACCAACTCAAAAGATAGGACCTTTCAGTATTGTGACTGGTAAGGATAAAACAATGCCAGAGATTCTACATACCATAGAAGAGCTTAAAGAAGATGAAACGATTGAAGGTATTATATTCAAATCAGGAGATATTGTTGCAACCCCTGCCCAGTTTGAGGAATTGTGCGATGCCTTGCTTGAGTTCAAGGCTGATGGTAAAAAAGTTGTATTCTATTTTGAGGGGATTACTAATATGAATTATACATTTGCAGCCGCTGTGGGTGACAAGATATATCTGCATCCTGCTGGCAGCGTCGGACTTGCCGGTTTATCAATTACTACGCCTTATGTAAAAGATCTACTGGATACACTTGGCGTTGAGGTATTGAATTTCCGCAGCTATGAATATAAGACAGGTGGGAATATTCTTTCTGAAAGCAGAATGCCAGAGGCTGAAAAGGAGATGCTATCATATCTTCTTGATGGCTTGTATGAAGAGATTTTGGAAATGATCTCTGCTGGGCGGGGCATGAGTAAGGAGCAGGTGAGAGCGATTATTGATAGGGGACCTTACCTTGTTGCTCAGGATGCGCTTGATGCAGGATTAGTGGACAGCCTTATCTATGAAGATGAACTTGAAGAAGCCATAAAGAAGGATCTGGGTGATGCTAAAATTGTTTCGTCTTTCAAGAAAAATGAGATGAAGTATGACTGGAGCAATGAACCGAAACCTTCTATTGCTGTAATTTATGCAATTGGAGATATTCATTCTGGCAAAGGTATCCCGGGAGTCTCAATCGGTTCAGAGACGATGGCAAAGGCAATTCGCGATGCTCGAGAGGACCCTACAATCGAAGGGATTGTTCTACGAATTGACAGCGGAGGTGGTTCTGCCCTTGCTTCTGAAACTATCTGGCGGGAGATCGAGCTCTGCAAAACGGGTGATCAGGCAAAGCCTGTAGTCGTATCAATGTCTGGGACTGCTGGCTCCGGCGGCTATTATATTGCCTGTAATGCTGACAAAATTGTGGCTCAACCGAGTACAATTACAGGATCTGTCGGTGTGTTGGGTATGATGGTAAATATGGAAAGATTTTATGATAAGATACATATAAATTGGGAAATTATAAAAAGGGGCCCTCATGCAGACTTTGGCTCGCCTGTGCGTTCAATGACAGAAGATGAGCAGCACACCTTACGCAAGGCTATCGATACAAGTTATTGGGACTTTGTGGACAAAGTTGCTGAAGGCAGAAAAATGACACAGGCAGAGGTGCATGAAATTGCCCAGGGACGTATATGGACAGGTAAACAAGCTCAAGAACTCGGACTCGTGGATCAACTTGGAGGTATGGATAAGGCTATTGAGATCGTGAAAGATTATGCCCATATACCACAAGATCAAAAAATAAAGATAGTTGCCTATCCGAAACCAAGACCCGGGATAACCATTACTCTTAGATCTAACCTGTTAACAATGAGAGGAGAAAAGGTAAATGCTTTGCCTTCTGATATAAACTATCTTTTGGATATATTGGAGGAAATTTATTTCTACCACCAAGAAAATTTACTCTATCTTATGCCTTACAAATTTCAATTTGAATAAATAAGAAATTTGATCTTAGACAAAGAATTTAGGAGAAATAAGATACAGTATTTGAATAATAATATTTGAATATATTCCGGCTACAATATCATCCGCTATAACGCCTACTCCATGTGGCAGGCTTTGGACTTGATAGATTGGTGGTGGCTTAATTATATCAAAGATACGAAATAAAATAAGGGCATAAATTGCAACACTAATTGTATGCGGGAGAAAAAGCACAGCAACTGCATAGCCAATAACCTCATCAATTACTATTGTCTGGCTATCTGAGCCTTGTTCTTTTTCTGTTCTATAAATTAAAGGAAGCAATACCAGGCTGAGAGCAATTATGCAAAGGAGAAAGAGCAGATTTTCCGGAACTGAAAGTTCTGGGAGGACAAAATAATAAAGCAGTGCTGCCACGATACTTGCCACTGTTCCCGGAGCATACGGAATGTAACCAATGAAGCAAAAGGATACTAGAAAGTTGCGAAAGAATCTGCTCATTCAGTTATGCGGGTAATATCTGCACCTAATGCTGCGAGTTTCTTTTCCAGATTTTCATATCCTCTATCAAGGTGGTAGACTCGTGATATAGAAGATTCACCTCTGGCAGCAAGGGCAGCCAGTATTAATGCTGCACCTGCTCGGATATCTGACATCATAAGTGGAGCACCTGTTAACTTGTTCCCCCCATTGATGACAATTCGATTACCTCTTAATATAACATCTGCTCCCAGACGCTGGAGTTCACTAATATACATAAATCTGTCAGAAAATATATTTTCATCTATAAAGCTTTTCCCCTTTATGGTGCAAAGAAGTGCTGTGAAAGGAGGGTGCAGATCGGTTGGGAAGCCAGGATACGGATTTGTGGAGATTTCGATTGGGTTTTTCTTGCTCTGATCTGTTATTGTTATTGTATTGGCATCGATTTCGCATTTGAATCCTATTTCGCGTAGTTTTTCTATTACAATTCCAAGGTGCTCTGGTTGGCAGGAGTTCACAGTAACCCTTCCGCGAGTGATCGCGCCTGCCAGAAACAAAGTTGCAACTTCAATCCGGTCAGGGATAAGAGATTCATCAGCAGGATTTAATGATGAGCTCCCATGTACTGTTATAGAGTCCGTTCCGACTCCTTCTATATTTGCCCCCATTTTTATAAGAAACTTTTCTAGTGAGACAACCTCAGGTTCAAGAGAAGCATTTTGGATGGTGGTTGTCCCTTCTGCAAGTACAGCAGCCATAAGAATATTTGCAGTTGCTCCCACGCTTTTCTTTTCAAAAATGATTTCGTTTCCATGTAGTTCTTTTGCACATGCGCTTATGTAGCCATGTTCAATATCTATTTTTGCTCCAAGTTTTTGTAGCCCTTTTAGATGGAGATCGATTGGTCTTGCTCCCAAAGCACATCCACCTGGGAATGCCACGCGCGCCTTGCCGAATCGTGCTAATAGAGGACCTAAAACATAAATAGAAGCCCGCATTGTCTTTACAAGCTCATACGGCGCTTCAAAAGATGAGCTGTGAGTAGTATCAATCTGCATTATGTGGTCTTGAAATACGACTTCAGCGCCCATAATCCGTAAAAGCTCTGCCATAGTTTGGATGTCATTTATGTCTGGAACATTAGTGAAATTATATACACCACCGGATAGCAAGCTAGCTGCCATAAGTGGCAATCCTGCATTCTTGGAGCCAGTTGCAGATACAGTTCCTGAAAGCCTGTGCCCCCCCTTAATAATTATTTTATCCATCTGTTTTTCAGTTCCTTATTTTATAGAAAAGGCAATAACACGATATAAATGGTTATAGTCTTTTCGCTTGTCAATAATTTTAAACCCATACTGATTCCCCAGTTCCTCGAGCTTTTCAGATAATGTTGGCGAGATTTCAAAAAATATCTTTCCATCTGGATTAAGGTATGGCTTGGCATCTTTTAGGATTTGATTGTAATATTCGAGACCATCTTTCCCACCATCAAGTGCTGTGCGTGGTTCGTAGTCTCGCACCTCCTTCTCAAGAGAAGAAATCTCATCCGTTGGGATATAGGGCGGATTTGAGACAATTAAATCAAATCTCCCCTCAACATTTTCGAACAGATTAGACTTTCTTAGTACAATCCCATTTAAATGATGATACTCAATATTTTTTCTTGCATTATGAAGAGATGGGTCAGAGCAATCAACAGCAAGACAGGAAATAGATACAGGACTATTTTGGAAATGTAAATATAGGGTTATTGGGATTATGCCTGTGCCTGTACCTATATCAAGAATCTCCCAGAAGTCTTTACCACTTTCCTTGATATAGGTAACTATTGCATCAACAAGGGTCTCTGTTTCTGGCCTTGGGATGAAAACATCTTCCTCGATCAAAAACTTGTAACCATAAAATTCTGTCTGCCCTAAAAGATATTGCATTGGAAAGTGTTGGGTGCGTTTTTTTACAAGAGTCCTGATTTTCCCTCGTTCATCATTGGAAAGCGGCTTATCATAATTAAGATACAGGTCTATCCTGCGACACCCTAGAATATTTCCTATAATCATTTCAGCATTCAGCTGCGGTGATTGAATGCCGTATTCGCGAAAATAATTTGCTGTCCACTGTAGAACATCTTTTACTGACCAAACTCTTTTTCTATCTATATCATTGCTTTTCATTGGTCTAAATAAAGTGGGACAAGCTCTTCATTGTCAATTTTCTCTGAAATTTGGATAAATTTTAAAAAGCGGGATAGGTTATGCACGGTTATGCACTATCCCGCTCTTTTCAAACAGAGAATTTTTAACTCAGGCAATCTTTTATCTGTTTTATCTTATCACGATCATTTTTTTCACAGCCTCTGCCTTTTCTGTGGATAGT
>JBNGDW010000081.1:0-6070 GCA_049975325.1 Cloacimonadia bacterium
CTCAGCCAGCTGGCGGAGGGCTTTTTGTTGCTGAAACAAGAACAGGACTACTGCACAACAACAAACTTTTTCACTGCATTAAAGCTATCTGTCTTAAGCTGGTAGAAATATATACCATTAGCAAGATTGGTAGGCGTCCAGTGTTCTTCATACTCTCTCACACTTCTCTTTTCACTCACCACCTCATCAACAAGTTCACCCCACAGATTGTATATTTTTAGTTCAACATGCTTACGCTCACCTTCCAGACCACCAAGTGTAAAGTTGAAGGTAACAGGATATCCTCTCTGCACAGGATTAGGATAACAGCCATCAAGCCTGGTAGCAATAATATTCTGTTCACCATTATCATCAAAATCAATTGACTGATAGGTAATAGGCCCGTAAACATCATTAGATGCACCCACATTCACCACTTCCAGCCAGTAATACCATGATGTAAGCACATCTGCATCTATATCATAGAAAGAATATTCAGCTCCCTGTGATGTAGAGCCCTCTGGATAGATTATTTCACTATTAACCGGCTTTGCATTAAGATAATCCTCATCTGCATTGCGATAGATATTGAAACCTCTTATATCAGACTCACTGGCAGTTTCCCATACAATTTCTACACATCCATTTGCATACTCACTCGTGTATGTGGCAGTGAAAGAGAGCAGGAAGACCGGGAGGGTGCCATCTTCCTTAATATCCGAATATGCTCTTGGCGTAATTTGATATCCAGAATCAAATGGCGATGAATTGTCGTATTGAGTAGCAATGCCTACAACATCTTTGGGCCATGATGGTTCAGGATTTTCGTCTAGGTCTGTATCTTTATCAACACGAAGAGTGATTTCGCTTATCCCGCCATCGTCAGTCATTGTTAAATTAGCATCAGAGCCTGATGAAGGCCAAGGATCACTTCCAGCTGTTTTGCTTAAATGCTGAATTCCAATGAGCATTCCTTCATAATCTTCCGGGTTTGCCAGATATTCAGCAATGGTTATGATTTCAATTGAAGGCATTGTGCCTGCACCATTATCAGTAATGTCCGTAGCAGCATCATCGGGTATAATTTCTGCCTTCCCATTATATTGGTCTAAAACACCAACAGCAGTGTAACTATTTCCTGCGATTATTGTTATTGTACCAGCTCCACCTTTATAAACATTTATACCACCGTAAGAATCTTGAAGATAGACATCTAAATAGCTTGTACTATAAATTCCACTTGCCACAGTTGCAACTCCAGTTACTCTGGCATAATAGCCATCGTACACCAGTACACCATTTGCATCAACTTCTTTAATCTTGCCAGATGCATTTGAGATATCACTGGTTCCCCAGAAAAGTCCATAAGTTGAGCTGGTTGCAGTTGTCTTTGCATTATCAGTAACTTCAATATAATATTCAACTCTTGCTCCATCAGATTGAACTAGTAAAGTTCCCTGATATGTATCTCCACTGGTATTTGACATTGAAATATCAGTTTGGGAAACTCCGTCTACATTGTATTTAATTAAAGCAGTATATGGTGGCGTTCCACCTGTAATATCACATTGGACATAGCAGGTTTGAGTTGCTGTGGGTACTTTGTGTTCACGAGAGATGTTTGAGATTGTAAGAGGGGGGGACCGCCAAAGGTTTGACCATTATTTAAATTTCCAGCTGTTGCAGTAGCAGGTGGTTGCCAAGTAAATTCACTATATTGTGTACCTGAACCAGATAATTGAAGTGATTCACCAACGGGTGTTGAGCCACTTTCAGATACTCCAATATCAGTGGAAGTTAAACCATTAGCTGGACCATCTGTAGCAGTAAACGAACCTTCATAAGATAAGAATTGACCTGTTATTACAGTTCCTTGATAGTCTAAAGCCATACCATCTGGTGCACCATTTTGTATACCAGAAATGTATTTGTAATAAATTGTAAAATTACCGCTAGTAATACCTTCCGTGAAAGTGTCTAATGCATGTGAACCATAAGTGCCACCACTATTACCATTGTATAGTGTTACAGTAAAATCACTCAATGTGTAAGATCCAGCGTCTTCTATTACGATTTCTACAAATTCATCCACGTCAGTACCGACATTATCATAATGAATCTCATTAATCCAGGCATTTTGCCCAAACGCCAAAGAACTAAATCCAAGCACAAACAGACCAACGATTAAAGCTGTTAATGTTTTCTTCATCTCTTCCTCCTTGAAAGCATAGTGCTAATTGTGTTCACTATGCGTTTATTTTTGGTTTACCGTACTTTCTATCCCCCTCTCCTTGAGAATTTGTGCATCGTACTTAAATCTTTATTTTTTCTGCATACTTCCCAAGCCAGGGCATCTTCCAGTATTTACCATTCAGAGATTGAACCATTCCTATAATAGCCATAATTCCACAAAAGATGTAACCCAGAGGTCGAATTACAAACCAGCCAACAAAAGGTATGTATCCCAGTATAGCGACGATTACCTCTAATATGAAGAGTACTAATCCCTGTTTGCCGTGAAATACCGCAAAGTCGTTATCCTTTTTTGCAAGAATGGGAATAAGAAATAGAATACCCCAGTATCCAAGAAATGCATATATCTTTCCCTCCTCGACTATCTCCTGTGTTGAGGGAGATATCTCTGTCTTTTTTTTCTCTTCCATATTACTTCCTTTTATTTTTGGATAGTTTGTTTTTACTTTTTCCCCAATCAGGTCTTACGAGTTCACTCCACCCATAATGAACTTCTGAACTTGATCGGTATTTTATCATTTTTTCCACATCACCTCTTTTGCCGCCGTTTCGCCTAACGTCTGTGTCCACGCAACTCTACTACGTGAACCCACCCCATTGGGGAGGTATATACGCAATATTTCTGTTTTTATTATTTTCACTTCTCATCCTTAAATCAGGATTTTATTCAATATTCCTTTTTGCAAAAAAGATGTCAAATATTTTATTATTTTTTTCTCTAAATTTGAAATTCGTTTGAAATTTAAAAGGATGAGACAAACTTTTAAAGGAAATATAATACAATTTTTCTATTTAGTTTCCGTTGAAAAATTCACCTATAATGTCAAATTACCAATTTCCAATGCCAAATAAAATGTCCAATAGTGGTGCCAGTAATAACACCAATTCCACTGCTCCCCTGCAATATTTTCAGAGTTTAATATCCGTTAACCTAGAAATCGGAACGATCTGCACATCGGAATCGGATGGAATAGAAAGACTGAATATCTGAGTTTTTATCTCGCCAAACTCCCAACTATCAATCAAGAGTCTTCCAAGTAGATTTCTGCCGTCCCAAACATCTATTTGGTATGGCAAACTTTTCTTATATTGAGTAAATAAGATTTTTATGTCGTTATAGGAAATTATCTCTAAGTCAAAGTCCTGATTAAAAGTCATCTTGATATTTTCATAAAACAGGATAAATTTCTTGCTATCCGAGTCATAGTGAACAGGAGCTGTGGATATGTGAGAGGGAGAGAGTGGGACGAATTTTTTGCTTGAATAAGTGTATAAAGTCTTTCTTTCTGGCACGAAAACCTGGAGGGAATCAGTATATAAAATTTGCAGTTTTATAGAGGGAGAGATGCCGAGGAGTCCTGTAGTGAAGGCATCTAATTTAATCTTTTCTTTTTTCTTTCGCAAGAGAAAATCAGATTTGAATTCATAATTTTTGTCATATACATTTGCAATCCCTCGGGCAGTGCATATCTCCCACTGTGAGAGGCGATTGCTAATCCGCTTCCGTGCTTCATCTTCAGGTAGAGGGACAGGTCTATATGGCTGTATGATGCTACAGCCAGTAAATGTTACCAGAAGCATCACTACGAACCATTTCATATTTTTAATATTCATACAATTTTACTGGTTTTTTGCAGAGTGATGAAGCGAGAGAAAGCCGATGACTGCAGCCAAAATCATGGCGAGGCATAAAATTTGTCCCATTGTCAGAAAGCCAATAATAAAACCAAGCTGGGGATCTGGCTCCCTGAAAAATTCTATAAATAAACGAAAGATGCCATAAAAAAACAGAAAACTCCAGAAAAGCACCCCATCTTTTGGCTTTTTTTTCTCCATAAAAAAGAGAATGAGAAAAAGGATTATACCTTCAAATAGAAGTTCATAAAGCTGTGAAGGGTGGCGAGGTTGGGTCTCTCCTGGGAAAAGCATGCCCCAAGGTAGGTTTGTAGGTCTGCCATAAAGTTCTGCGTTAATAAAATTACCCAGCCTTCCAAGAGCCAGTCCGAGCGGTGCTATAACCACAGCAGGGTCAGCAAGCTTGTAGAAGTTGTACTTATGATGTCTGGCAAATAGGTAGGTAAAAAATATAGTTCCAATCATTCCCCCATGGAAAGACATTCCGCCATGCCAAACAGCAAATATCTCTAATGGATTTTGAAGATACTCTTTCAGGTTGTAAAAGACCACATAACCGAGTCTTCCGCCAATTAAAACTCCTAGAATTATATAAAAGAATAAGGATTCAAACTCATTCTCCTTGAGCCCCACGCCCCGTTTTCTGTATTTCCTTTTTAGCCAGAAGTATGCAATTATAAAGGAAATAATGTACATAAGCGAGTACCAACGAATCTCAAACGGTCCGATTTCAAAAATTGTAGGATTGATGTCTGGATATTTAATCATAAGTACTATTTTTTAGCCACGAATAATCCTTTCAATAGAATGATACCAAAGCTCATAAAGCCTTTCCACTGGCACTTTGATAAGATTATTGATGGTAAACCATTTCTTTACAACAGTGCCAAGCAGTGTGCAGGTGACATTGTTTTCTTGTGCGATTTTTTGCAGTTGGGCAAGGTGCTCAGGCGGGATAGAGAGAATAATACGAGAGTGTGATTCGCCAAAAAGCTCGAAATCAGCACGATGATGCAATTCAAATCTAATATCAGCCCCCAGAAGAGAGTTTGGATTAAAGCAACATTCGGCAATGCCAACTGCCAGCCCCCCTTCTGAACAGTCATGGGCTGAGTTTACAATACCGGTTCGAATGGCTTGCTTACAGGCATTTTGCACATTTAGCTCGTGGGCAAGATCCAGTTTGGGGGCTATGCCGGCAACCTTTCCTGCGGAGAGTTTTAGGTATTCTGAGCCTCCCACCTCGTTACATGGTTCTCCCAGTAGAACAATAAAGTCGCCTAAGTTTTGGAAAAATTGAGTGGTCGCATATTTCATATCTTCAATCAAGCCAAGCATGCCGATAACAGGTGTGGGGTACACTGCTGATTTCTCTGTTTCATTGTAGAAACTTACATTTCCTCCGGTAACAGGGGTATCAAGGCCGCGGCAGGCATCACTCATTCCTCTTATTACCTCTGAAAAAGTCCAGTACACTTCCGGATTATAAGGATTGCCAAAATTAAGGCAGTTTGTAATGGCAAGCGGCTTCCCGCCAGCACACACAATATTTCGGGCTGCCTCTGCTACTGCTGCCTTTGCTCCTTCGTATGGATCAAGATAGCAAAAGCAGGCATTACAATCTGTAGCAATGGCAATTGCTTTTTTTGTATCTTTAATCCTGCAAACAGCTGCATCTGAGCCTGGCTCTACTAATGTGTTGATCTGAACCATGTAGTCATATTGATGATAGACATAATTCTTACTTGCAATATTGGGAGAAGTAAGCAATTTTGCTAATATCTCATTGTAATTCTCTGGTTCTGGTATACTGGTTATGGGATAGGAATGCAGATAGTCTAGATATTCAGGATATTTTGTTTCGCGTGTATACACGGGGGCTCCACCACCAAGCACCAATTCAGCAGCGGGGATTTCGGCAACAATCTCTCCTTTATTTCTAATGCGTAGGATTTTATCATTAGTAACCATGCCAATTTTTACAACATGCAGGTCCCACTTCTGAAATATTTTTTCGACTTTACCAAAATTTTCTGGTGTCACGACAAGCAACATCCGTTCTTGAGATTCTGAGAGCATGATTTCATAAGGAGTCATATCCTTTTCTCTTTGTGGTACCAGAGCAAGATCAATATCCATGCCTGTGCCTGCTTTTGCTGCCATTTCACTTGATGAACAGGTTAGTCCAGCAGCCCCCATATCC
>JBNGDW010000082.1:0-6055 GCA_049975325.1 Cloacimonadia bacterium
GAGTGGAGATAATAGGTGCATAGGTGCTGGGACGACCTATCCCCTCTTTTTCTAATTTTTTTACAAGAGAGGCTTCTGTATAGCGAACTGGCGGTTTTGTCATGTGCTGGTTTTTGTGCAGATTAATAAGTTGAACCTCATCTTTTACTTTGAGTTTTGGCAATGAATTGCCTTTATATTGGGAAGATGGATATGGATAGACTTTGAAGAAACCATCAAATTTAACAGCACTGCTCTCCGCCTCAAAAAGTCCATCCCCTGCGGTGATTGATACCTTTGCCGTTTCAATCTTTGCAGATTGTATCTGAGTGGCAACAAATCTCTCCCAGATAAGTCGATAGAGTTGGTACTGGTCCTTGGTTAAAAATTTTTTAACCATTTCTGGAGTATAAAAGGAAGAGGTGGGACGGATAGCCTCATGTGCATCCTGGGCTTTATTTTTGTTTTTATATTTACGAACATGTGGAATGAGATATTCGTCAGGGAATTGCTCTTTTATTAGTTTCTTAAGTTCAAGATTTGCTTTCTCTGATACTCTCACGGAGTCTGTGCGCATATATGTGATAAGTCCTGTATTTTCACCCTCTATAGACACACCTTCATAAAGTTGTTGAGCAATCTTCATAGTTTTTTTAGTGGAAAAGCCCAATATTTTGGAAGCCTCTTGTTGTAAAGTGCTTGTGATAAAGGGTGGATATGGTGCAACTTTCTTTTCTTTAGCTTCTACATTCAGAACGACAAATTGTTTATCTCGCAGCTCATTATAAAGTTTATCCGCGTCATTTAGGGTTTTTATTTTAATGGTCTTATCTTTATATTTTTTTAATCGAGCAGTAAATACGATATCATCCCTTTTTAGCTCTGCATCAATTGTCCAATACTCCTCTGGGACAAAACTTTTGATTTCTTCTTCGCGTTCACAGATGAGGCGCATTGCAACAGTTTGCACTCTACCTGCAGAGAGGTTTTTGGCGATGACTTTCCAAAGAATGGGACTGACTTTGTAGCCAACAATTCTATCCAATATCCTGCGTGCTTGCTGAGCATTTACCTTCTTTAGATCAATCTGCCCTAATGATTGTAATGAGTTTAGGATAGCATCTTTTGTAATTTCATTAAAGACAATGCGATAGATAGCATCCTTAGGTATGTTTTTTGCTTTTAAAATCTCTTTTAGGTGCCAGGCGATTGCCTCACCTTCTCTATCATTATCAGAGGCGAGGAATATTTTCTCACTTTTTTTTGCTTTTTCTACGATTTGAGAAACGAGTTTACGCTTGTCAGGATCCAGTACATATTGTGGTTTAAAATTATTATTTTCAATATCTAGTCCGAATTTCTTTTTTGGCAGATCTCTCACATGTCCCATAGAGGATACAACATTGAAGTCTTTGCCTAAAAAATTACTAATTGTTTTTGATTTAGTAGGAGATTCGACGATCATCAGCTTTTTTGCCATAATAACATCCTAAAATAATAAAGTTTTATTTTATGATAGCGTTTTTACGACTTTCGCCCACAGCAATGCTTATATTTTTTCCCACTTCCACATGGACAGGGATCATTTCTTCCGACTTTTTTTACATGCACTGGCTCTGCTTTTTGGGTAGGAGAATGGTTGCTGCTTGTGGAATTATATGTTTGGGGGCTGTTCTGTATGGAGGTAGTTTCGCCAGATGCTACAGCTTGCTGCCGAGCCATATCGAAGGCGGTTCTAGTCGCATGGGAGACTTCCATATTTTGGGGTACAGCCTGTCCCTTGACTTGAAAATATGTAACAGGATAAAGTGTAAATACCTTCTGGATAACTTTTTCCTTTATTCTATCAATAAGCGCAAGAAAGAGTTCATAGCCTTCTTTTTGGTACTCAATCAATGGATCCTTTTGAGCATAAGCCTGAAAGCCAATCCCCTCCTTCAATCTATCCATATTGTAGAGATGATCCTTCCATTCCGAATCCACAACTGAAAGGAGTGCATATCTTTCTAAAGAGCGTTGTTCTTTCTCAAAACCTTTCTCTTTTTCTTCGTAGGCTTTCTTAAGATATTCGATAATTTTATCAGCAAGCGTTTGTTGGGAAGAGATGCCATCCAATGCATTTATAGGGATATCTACTCCGAGTTCGCTTTTAAACCAATATACCAGATCTTCGAGGGGCCACTCCTCCTCAAATTGTGTTTCGCCTATAATGCTATCTACCTTATTTCCTACTACATCTGCGAGCATTTCCATGATTTCATCGCGTAGGTTAGTTCCTTTCAGGACCTTTCTGCGGTAAGAGTAGATAACTTCTCTTTGCTGATTCATCACATCGTCATATTTCAGGAGCTGTTTTCTGATTTCGAAGTTATGTGATTCCACTCGCTTTTGGGCATTTTCGACGGCTTTTGTTATCCATGGATGCTTAATAGCCTCGCCCTCTTCTAGTCCGAGTTTGGATAGGATATTAGCGATTCGTTCTGAACCGAAAATACGCATTAGATCGTCTTCTAATGATAGGTAAAAGCGGGAAGAGCCTGGATCGCCTTGGCGTCCACTTCTGCCTCTCAATTGCAAGTCGATTCTTCTGCTTTCGTGACGCTCGGTACCGATAATATGAAGCCCACAGGGTGGTTCCTTTTCACATTCTCTGGAATCCCCCGGTGCATTTATACCAGCCTGTTCACAATTCTCCTCGCATTTGATTACGCAGGTGGGACACTTAACCACATCTTGTCCGAGTTTTATATCGGTTCCTCTTCCAGCCATATTTGTGGCAATTGTTACCGCACCTGATTCTCCAGCATGAGCAACAATCTCTGCCTCTTTCTGATGATATTTTGCATTAAGGACCTCGTGGGGTATGTTACGCCTTTTAAGCAATCTGCTAATTACCTCAGAAGTTTCTACTGCTATTGTTCCCACAAGTACAGGGCGTCGCTTATTATACCAATATTCGATTTCATCGATAATAGCATTAAATTTTTCACGCTTTGTGCGATACACAAGATCATCCAGATCAATTCGACGAACAGGCTCATTAGTTGGTATTTCCACTACAGGGAGTTTATAAATCTCATTAAATTCGGCGGCTTCTGTAATGGCTGTTCCTGTCATACCCGAAAGTTTATTATACATCCGAAAATAGTTTTGCAGAGTAATAGTGGCAAGAGTCTGAGTTGCTTCCTGAATATGGACCTCTTCTTTAGCCTCTATGGCTTGGTGAAGCCCCTCACTATAACGGCGTCCCGGCATAAGTCTGCCAGTAAATTGGTCTACAATGATAACTCTGTTATCTTTTACAATATATTCAACATCTTTCTCAAACAGGGAGTAAGCGATAAGCATTTGTTTTATATTGTGGAGTTTTTCATTCTTTTCGAGGAATTCTTCCTGAATTTTCTGCTTTTTGCGTTGTTTTTCCTGTGGAGAGAGTGTTTTAGCCTGATCAATCTTTTCAAACTCATTATCAAGATCAGGTATAACAAACAGTGAACTATCATATTTAGATAGCTCTTCCTGACCTATATCAGTAAGTTCCGCGCTTCTTTGGCTTTCATCCACCATATAATAAAGTTGCTCGTCAATAAGATGGAGTTTTTTCTCTCTGAGATACTCACCTTCCACCTCATTCATCATTTTCTTATATCCAGCGTCTTTTATAATTTTCAGGAACCGATTAGATTTTGGGGCTGCACGTTTTACCAAAAGAAGTTTTTCACCAAATTCAAAAGAATTCTCATTGGCTGCTCCAGACTTGATCATCGTCTCGATCTCAGCAAGAAGTTTATTAACAAGTGTTTGCTGCTTTCTCACCAATTTTCTGATCTGGGGATTGAGTTCCCGGTAGTAATTCTTTGAATGTGCAACCGGTCCGGATATAATAAGAGGTGTACGAGCCTCATCAATAAGAACGCTATCCGCCTCATCAACAATACAATAGTGGTGGCCCCTCTGGACAACTCCGTCCATGCTTATTGCCATATTATCACGCAGATAATCGAAGCCGAACTCATTATTCGTACCATAAGTGATATCACATTGATATTGAGCCTTACGTTCCGCGGTATCCATATCAGAATGGATGCATCCTACAGTAAGACCTAAAAATCTATATATTTCCCCCATCCATTCTGCATCACGTTGTGCAAGATAGTCGTTTACAGTAACAATATGCGCTCCTTTTCCGACAAGAGCATTCAGATATAAAGGCATTGTTGCAACTAATGTTTTTCCTTCTCCCGTCTTCATCTCGGCAATCTTACCCTCATGGAGCACAATAGCACCAATGAGTTGGACATCGTATGGAACCATATTCCAGACGGTTTCGTGACCACGTACTATCCACTTTTTGCCAAGTAATCTTCTACAGGTTTCTTTTACTACTGCATAGACTTCGGGTAATATGTCAGTTAGGATTTCTTCTGTGGCATCTTGTAATTCCTGATTTGCCTTATTTATCTCTATGCCGATCCTATCCTTCTCATTCTCAGAAGCAGATTCTAATTCCTCTTCAAGACTAGTAACTCTATCTTGATATGGGGATATATAGTCAGCAATCTTTTTCTTGAACTCGTCTGTCTTCCCAGCTAACTCATCGTCAGATAAGCGAGACAATTTTTTAAATTCCTCATTGATCTGATCAATTGTTGGCTGGATTCTTTTGAGCTCTCGTTCAAAGTGACTACCAAACAATTTCGAAAGAAAATTTTGTTTCATAACTATTTTTAATTATAGGGAAAAATTAAGAAAATAGCAAGAAGAATCTTGGTGTTATTCTTCCTCTTCCTCTTTGCTCGCTTCTTGTAAGGATTGTTCCAACTTATTTTTCTGTTGAGGATAAACATTATTTTGTGGATACTGTATACTCATGATATCAAAAAAATGTATGCCACGATCGTATTTTTGGTATTGCTGACAAAGGGATGTATAATAATTGATAAAATATTGATTTGTCGGATTATTTCTGATAAAGTTCTCTACCAGTGTGAGTGTACTATCAATCTTACCAGCCTCTTCCAAATAGTAGACAGCAAGTGAGAGAAGCTGGTCATCACCTGGATACTGCTCTATTAATGGCTGAATAACACTAAAAGCTTGATCAAACTGCCCCATCTCTGCATATAGGGTGGAAAGTCCAGGAATAAATCTTTCCTTATCCTGTTCTGAGAGAAATTTTATCCCTGTAGTATAGTTTTCAGCCGCTTTTTCATAATTTTTTTGTTGATAAAAATAGTTAGAGGCATCAACAAAAGCTACAGCATAGGTATTCAAAAGTCTTTTCTTATGACTATCTTTATATACATCATCGTTCAAGACAGTGGTAAAATCAAAAACATTTTCCAGATTATGAATTAATCGCTTATAGTCAAATTGACGTCTTCCGCTGGTTTCTACCAACTTATCTGCCATTCCTTCTCTTTGCAGATAATTATCAAGCCCTACTCTATCCGCCACTGTTACAGCAAAATATATCGGTCTCTTGCCAAAGTTATCCTTAATGATTTGTAGTACCATTTGATCTTTGGTATACAAGATCTTATCTTTTGGCAGCGTAATCCTGATATCACCCACCTTAAAGGCTGCGTCATTTGCAAGCCTAAAAACACCTCTAGGACTGGCAATCCAATCTATTTTTTCATCTGTCAAATTGATTTCGATTCCTTCTTGATCCCGCAGCTGTTTAATATACCAGGGAGTATTTAAGAGACTAAGGTTTGCCACACTTACATCCTTCCGGATTCCCTTTAATTCCTTTTTTCCTAGTTGAACCTGACGAAGTAGCTGTTTTGTTTTTTTAGGCGGTTCAGGTATCTCTGAAGGATGATAGCCTTTTATCTCTACAAATTTTAGTGTGTCCTTTTCCAAATAATATTCATCTGCATGCGGATCATAAACGGCTTGAGCGTACCAGAGTGGAAATGTATCATTATCTCCATTGGTAAAGATAATTGCATTTTCATCGAGTCCGTTCAGAAAATTTTCTGCATATTCAAGTGCTAGCAGGTCATTACTACGATCATGCTTATGATATTGTGATGCCATATTCACCGCCGGGAGTGCACACATAATGACC
>JBNGDW010000083.1:0-4387 GCA_049975325.1 Cloacimonadia bacterium
GTATAATATTAGCAAAGAATACCGTCAATACTCTAAGGATGGCCGAATAGAGATTAATGAAAAGGGAGAAAAGATATACATACCGAAAACAATAATTACTGAAGATGATTTGAAAATTACAGCCAGAGAAACCGATAGAGTTGTTGTTGATGGTAATAACTGTAGAATTGTAAAAGACAGGGTTAGACCAGATAATACACAATCTCTCACAGGAGGTAATTTGTGATAGCAAAGACAACAAATAATGATCTTGAAGATTTAGAGACTAAAGATACATTAACAATATTTATTAAAACAAAGAGTATATTATGTTAGAAACAGTAAACATTCCAATCTGTATAATAGGAACAGCATTTGAAGAGTTATATGCTGAAAAGATATTACAAAAAGTATTCTTCTGCATCTTACTATCTCATAAAGAAATATTTATTGAACCCTTAACTGTAGTAACTCAAATAGATGATTCTATGAGATTAAAAAGACTCAATTCCAGAGATAAGGCTCAATTGCTATTAGATAGGGAATGTGAGAAAGCACCAGTACAACAAGAAGGCTACTGTTACCTAGCAATTTTGTATCTTCTCAAAATTGATCATTATTGTAGGAGAGTGTTTCTCTTCCTTTCTACTGAATACACTGGGAGTGATTATATTCTCTTTGCTCGCAAAAGGATTAGAAATCTAAAACTTACCAAAAAGGAATTCTTTAATTATAAGGAAGTATTATTAGCCTTTAATTCTACTGATGTAGTTTTTAAGAGTATCAAATCTCCTCTATGGGATGATTCATCTTAAAGTAGCTTCTTTGAAAAGATACAGTTGAATTAAAAGAAAATAACTATAAGAAGGATAATTTACTATAACTAAAACAAATGTAAGAATCAAAAAAACTTTGATTCAATAATATTATAAGGAGTAATTATGCAAAAATGTATATGTATACCTAAATCAGTATTTGGAAATAAATCAATAAGTGTCTTACAGAGGGTGCTGAATGTAATGCTATATTTTATACTATTCCGTCAAGACAACTTTATAAGTTTATTAACTGTTGATAGTTTCATTCAAGAGGCAAAAAAACTAGGACAAGATATCACTGAAAATGACGCGCAAACCCTTTTAGACAGGGAATGTGAGAAAATAGTCTGCGAAGTAGAGGGAGAATTCTACTTAAAAAGTTGCTATCTCTTAAAAGTGGATAAAGATTCTTTTGATGATTCTGAGAACGCCTCTATTCACTACTCTGCGGACGACTACTATGTCTATGCACCCAAAAAAATAAGGGAACAACTTTTTAAGAACGACAATTTTCCCTTATATAATAATACTTTATTAGATATTAAAGATATTAAAGAATATTTAATTAATAAGAGTAGCGTAGCTACTATAGCGACCAAAAAAATTAAAAATCTAAATCTCAAGAAACACAAATCTTCTGGTGGAGGTAGTTCTAATAATTCAAAAGAATTGCATCAGACAGATAGACAAAATTTAAACAAGGGAGATTAAGCTATAGGAGAGGCTGGTTGGAGAAGAATCTAATGTGCTGAAGGGATGATATTTTTAGTTAGTGATTCAATCAGAATAATCATTTTCTCGTAGATTGCAGATGATTGAACTATTTCATTAGGAATCAATCATTCCATCAGAGAAAGCTTGTTTTCTCTACAATCTAAACTTCTATTTCTTCTAGGACTACAAATTCTTCTCCAACTTTAACAGATGCTTCTTATTTTATAGATAGATAGCCATTCTCTTCTGATGCCCTGAGAAGCTTCCCAGTGCCCCAAGAATGATTTTGATTTAAAGAATCGACTATCTTCCCCAGAGAGGAGTAAAAATGCCTTAGAATCCGAATTTGTAGAGAAAAATATTTAAAAAATGAAAGTATATGCTTTATCTATTTTTTTTACTAAATAAAGAGTATCAGTTACTGCAAATCTGATACAGGATATTTGATAATTTAATATTAGAAAAAGAAGGAATCTATTTGTGACTAGCAACTGCATTTTAATTCTCGTATTGGGAGGCAATATCAAAAATGTTGAATCAAAGAAATCACAAAAAATATGAATATAAAGAGAAAGAGAAAGTAAGGCTCAGAAAGAATAGGATTAACAGCATTACTTTCTATTCAGAAACTATTCCAATTCAATCAAATAGGATTTGGATAGGAGGAGATGTATCAAATCAAAAAAATTTAAGCAAATATAAAAAAATGAAAAAATAATAGTATCATAAAAGCAAGTAGAAAAATAGCAATTTTTAAGATTTTAAATTCTTCTTTTGTTTAAAATGCCATTTAAAATGGATAAAGCATTGCTATATAATGATATAGCCCCTATCATTTTAAACGTTTTAAATATTTCAAACTTTTTTTAAAACCACAGTAATTTTATATCATAATAAACTACAACAACTTATGGAAATAACCACTCTAAAAGGGTTTAAAATGAAGGCCATATATTTTAAATGATTTTGAATAAAACTCAATCTCAGGTGTATAAACTACTTTAGCGGCTTGAGCTGATGAAATATAAAGTAATTTCGCTGGAATTGAAAAAACTCAAAAAAATCATTTTGCTTGTCCGTGGATGACGCGAACTGTTGTAGAATGAAAAATAAAAAGGAGTTGAGAAGATGAAGATTAGTGAGTTGGGAGTGTTTGGCTACGATGATTACGATGCGCCATTGATGGCGGCTCTGGTTACGGGAGACCCTGTTGCTCTGGTGGGGAGTCATGGATCCGCAAAGACTCTTTTCTGCAGACGATTGGCATGTGCTATGGGCTTGAAGTTCCACGCCTATGACGCCTCAAAGGCTCTGTTCGACGATGTGATAGGTTTTCCGAATCCATCACGGCTCGCGCAGGGTGTTTTGGATTATGTGGGCGACGGCATGACCATCTGGGATAAGGAGTTTGTGCTGATAGATGAGATATCCCGGGCTGACCCGACGATGCAGAACAAGTGGCTGGAAGTTATTCGGGCAAGGTCGATAATGGGCAGGAAGGTAGATTGCCTGAAGTATGTCTTCGCGGCGATGAACCCTACCGATTATATCGGGGCGATGCCTTTGGATTTGGCCCTTGCTGCGAGGTTCACATGGATTATAGAGACTCCGGAGGTGGGGGATATGTCGGAGGATAATATAAGAAGGGTTATCAGGACAATTGGGGATGAGGATGCTCCGATGTTGGGGGTTAGTGATGACACAGCTCAGAGCAATCGGCTTTTCGAAAAGATTGTTTCTATTAGAGGTCGGACGAAACAGATCCTCGATAGCGATACTAAAATGGTTCAAATGATAGAGAATCTAATTCACTCCATTGCAGTATTATCCAAGAACAAAAACATCAAGATTGCCGATGGCAGGCGGTTATCGATGATTAGACGGAATCTGACTGCATGTCTTGTGGCGGATGGAATTCCATCGAACTGTGATGATTTGGTTATTCTGTCACAAAAGGCGGCGAAATATCTGCCTATGCTGTTCCCAGCAAAACTTCTGGACGAGGATAGACTGGAGGATAATCTGAACGCGGTCTTATCTGAGGCTATTTATACAACTTTCAACACCGATGGTTCTATACCCGGCGGGAGCTTTGAACTGGGATTGCCGATGGTTGGAGCTTTTCTGGAAAGGGAGTTTGATCCTTTCGCGCTGGAATTGGCTTTGGAAGCTTTGGAGAGGGAATTTACTGCGGAGGTTGTGAGCGCAGAAAGCAGGCTGAAGATAGCGATGTTGACAAAGAAAATAATCGCGAAGGTCAATGAATCAGATATGGAGTTGGACGCTGAAATCTGGAAGCGGGTATGGGCGGTATATCTCGTGGCATCTGGTAGCAGTGCCCTAAATGTTGTTACAATGAAGTTGAACGCCGTGCCCTCGGAGAAGTGGCTTTCGTGTGGGGCGATACTGCAGGAAGAGAGCTTTAGCGGGAAAATTAGACAGAAAATCGAAGAATTGGAAAGGACATAAAAAATGAGAGCGAAGATTATTGAATGGAGCTGTTTGTCTCAGGAACTGCTGATAGGAAGGATGCGCGAGGTGGATGTGAATCCAATATCCCTTATGGATGACCTGATTGATCATCGGCTTGTTCTATGGAGTCAGGTTAAAGATTATCCCACCGCCGGAACAATAGAATTGAGGGAGGATAGCAAGTTGCGGAAGACATTCCCCAAAAAGTTCACAGGAGTTGTGTTGGGAGGTATCACCCACAGTCGGGATAGTTACAAGGATTATACTATTCTGGCGAAGAATTTCATGCGGATTGGCAATTCTAAAACCTTTCGGGATGTGTTGAAGTTCGAGAACCTGGAGGATAGGTTGGAGGCTATGTTAATCCATAATCCGCGATTGAACACGAACACAAAAATTGCTGG
>JBNGDW010000083.1:4487-6037 GCA_049975325.1 Cloacimonadia bacterium
GGAATTTTCCAGATATTGCGTTCTGCCGGATTACAGTGCCGTGGAATATGCCGATGATATTGAAGTTATCGATGATCCGGCGCTCGGGAACTCTCTGTTTCTTAATCTTCCTATGTTGGAGGATTATCATGAAAAATGTAAATATGTAATGCTTGCTGAGTTCAAGGAGTAGCTGATGGATAGCCTTAGAATAATAATCTGGAAGATGTTCGAGACGATTCTTGGTGGCCGAGAGAAGGACGAGAACTATGAGATATTGAGATACTGGAGGAAGCTTCTGGGCAATATAAACATAAGGTTAGAGGAGGACTGCGAGACTGCCAGAATATCCAGAACGGGGGAGTTTGTGAGATTGGAGATTGGGAAACGATTTGCAGATAGGTTAACTACTCCGGAAGACTGGATTTGGGTTATAGGCCATGAGTTGAGCCACTTTTCTTTGGGGCATCTGAATGAAATTCGGCAGAACAAACCTATAAATAGGAAGGTCTGGAACTATATCTACGATGTGGCCATAGAAGCCAGGATGTATAGAAGGCTGCCATTTGGAGCACCATTTGAAAAGGAAATCCGCCTGAAACCATTGATGAAGAATGCGTCAGGCAAAAGTTCTGCTGTTGGGGCTTTCCTGATAAATCCCTATGTCTGGAAGGAATCTAATATCAAGCTTAAGACTTTTCTAAGACAGCGAATATCTGACAGGAACCTCTGCCAAAGGGCAATCAGATTATACCAATCGATATACCCAGAGGCTCCGACCCAAGAGATGGATTATGATGTCATGGTCAATGAGCTTCTATTCTGGTTGGACGGCGTTGTGCCCATATGGTTGCCGGTTATAGGCGATGGAGAGACTGAGGGCAAACCCGACTGGGTGAAGAAGATTCGAAGGAACAGCAGGGGAGGCTACGGGACATTCCATTCTGATGATGAAATCAAATTCGTTGAGTATTCCATTCCTCAAATAGCTTCTGCTATAGCTTCTATGGCGAGTTTTGATCCGGAGAACAGGATTCTGAAGCAGTCGAGAGTCCTTGTCAAAACTGTGATGCCTTTTATTGGAAGGCGCGAAGCCGCTTTGCTGGGAGCTGGGATATATCCTGTATTCTTTACGCCTCGAATGTTGCGGGAGACGCCGTCATGTTTCAGGCCGCAGGTCTATATCGACCTCTCCGGATCCATGAGAGATCATCTGCATTTGATTTACGGGTTGATCAGCAAGCTCTCAAATGTCGTGGGGGAGCCGGTATGGTGTTTTGCGGGCGATGTCGTGCCAATTTCCATGAAAGACCTCAAGAGGGGAGTAGCGCCAATCTCGGGAGGAACATCCATGGAAGGTGTGCTCAAACATGCCGAGAAGGGGAATTTCAGAAGAATCATCGTCCTCGGAGACGGCCACTTTGCGGAGAGCCCCGGACAAATCGCCGAAATGGCCAGGAAAGCTCGTGTCGAAATAAATCTTGTCCTCTTCAGATGCTTTGGCTATTACCCTTTGCAGAGTATCTACCAGACCGCGAAAGATACCTACGCGAAAAAAGTCTGGACAGTGG
>JBNGDW010000084.1:0-6002 GCA_049975325.1 Cloacimonadia bacterium
AATTGATAGTTTAAAGAAATGGGGAAATATTTTCTGATGTCTCCATAAAAGTTGGTGTAATCAGCGTATTTACCGAAACTCTTTTCAGCACCTAAACTCATTCGGGAACCTTTGACAGGTCCTGTTATTCCCCACAACACAGTGTCATGCACATAAAACAGAGCTGTAGAGAATATATCTGATTTACTTGATGTGCCTGGTATACTTTGCCAGTCATCATCATACCATATAAATATTTCTCCATTCCAGAATCTGACCAATGTATATAGATCAAAGCGATTAAATTTATCAAGTGGATAGCTAACAAGAGTTTGAACGCCATATTCGTGTTCCCGCGTCATCAGTTCTGTCCCATCTGGATACAAGTAATAATATTTATCCACAAGATTAAAAAGACTTATGCCAAAGTCGAATCTTTTTTCGAGATAGTAATAATTTAGCAGTATATTGCTATCATCTATTCTTCCAGTGGCATCAGTCTGGAATTGTATATGATGGTTGCCAAGGAAATCACTCATTGAAAGATACAGCTGTCCAGAAAGTCCGTAGCCGGTTGAATATCCAAATCCACCAAATATAAAGTCAGGTGTAAATGTTAGTTTATAGTCTTCAATCTCTGGTTCCTTTTCTACTTCCATTTTGGGCTTTGTTTCTAGTGAATCTGCATGGCTATAAAATATTATTTTTTGATCTGGGGGTCTATCCTGTTGCCTATAATATCGTTTATATGCAGTCAGATTAAAGGCTTCTTGGACGGAGAATTCCTGTGCTTCCTGGATAGGAGAATAGGCGAAATACTCAAGGCTATCAAGAGGGTTGTTTACAAGATAAAGGTCCCATCCCATTTTATAAAATCCAGAAAAAATAAGATAGTCACCTTCTTTTGAAATGCTTCCAGAGGATGTCCCGGCTAAGATATTTGTTACCGGACTGAATCCTTGATTGGAGAAGTTATAGAGATAGATATTGGCGACATGGTCTCGATAGGAGGTAAAAAGCAGATAATTACCATCACCGCTCCAGAAAGGGTATTGGTTATCATAAGTAGTCTCTGTTAAGGCATAGATTTTATCTTCATTTAAGTCATACAAAAATATATTATAGCAAAGATTGGAGAAGACATATCCATTTTGGGGTGATGTATGGACTTTATTAACGAATCGCTCGGAAGAAAACGCTATTTTAGTACCATCGGGTGACCAGCTTGGGTATCTATCATCAAAGATATCATTGGTAAGTCTCGAGATTGTACCGTCATTTAAGGAGTAAATATAAAGGTCATTTTTGCCTTCAGTTAAACCGACAAAAACTATTTTTTCTCCATCCGGGGATACATCTAATTCAAACAGGGCATCAAATTCAGGTTTAATTCTTTTAATTTCCTTTCCGCTGTTTGCATCGCAGATTGAGATTGCATCACCTGTTGCTGTATTTGTTACAAAGGCAAGTTTTTCTCCATCAGGAAAATATGAGATTGAATTTTTTGTATAAGGCATTTCTTGGAATTTACCTGAATTACCACTCTCTACCAGTTTTTTGTCTTCGTAGATCCCAAGATGGGACTTTTTGTACACACTTATGTTGAAAGTCTTATCTGAGAAATATAAGATGTCTATTCCATCAGGAGAAATTTCCGGGTGAATATTAACGCTAGTTTCACCTTCTTTATGAAATGTTAGTTGCTCATATTTTGCGATAGGAAGCTCTTTATCAGTTATGTAGGGGCTATATTTTTTTTGCAGAAAAACCTTCCACTGGTCCTCCATGTCTTTAAATGAATAGCCAAAAGTTAATTTTGCTGCTTCTGAGATGCTTCGTGAGATACGGAAGTTGTATAGGAATTCAATGACGCTATCGCGTCCAAATTCTGATTCTAAAAAAAGTAAAAAGGACTGTCCCTCTCTGTAAGCATAATAACCATAAACTTCCTGGAGTGGGATTAGTTTGCCGTTTATTACGAGATCCATCATAAACATCTCAGAATAATCAGATTCATGTTCTGAGCAGAATTCAGCAATACCTTCAGATAGCCAAAGGGGGAGGGAACTAAAGGCAGCAGCAGTATAGCCTCTATCGGCTCCTTCAAGTGCATAATATGTAAACACATGGGTAAGTTCGTGGATTAATGTTAGTTCAAACCGCTCATATGATCCATCAAACGGAACGACAACTCGATTTTTCATAAATTCAGTAAAACCGCCCACCCCCTCATCAATAAGCTGGTATATCACATTTGTCTGCTGAAACTTATTGTGTGAGGTATAGATTATGACAGGGACTCTTTTTGGTAGAGAGTATTCAAAGATGTCTTGCAGATCGTAATATGCCTCTTCAATGATCAGAGCAGCAGTTTTGCCAAAAAAGTCGTATCCCTTCTCAAAATATATATCAAAATGGGTGGTATGCATTACAGCCCAATCCATATCTTCGTATTTAACCTTATTTTTCCCAAATTGAAGGGCAGCGAGAGAGCCAGTACAAATAAAAAAGAGAAGCATGGTTACTAAAATTTTTTTCATATCAAATCTCTCCTGTTTTACCTATATAATTTAACAATAACTCCATTTACATCAGAGTCAATTTTTTTGGCAACTACTTTTTTTAACTCACCTCTCTGGACATTGTTGTCGTGTAGATAGACTCTTGCATAATGGTCGGAAACGCCTGTCCAGAAGCCATTGGCGTGGTTTTCAAAGACAGTCTTGAGTGGATATTGAGTTTTGATCAGGAATTTGAAATATTTTTTCTTTTTTTCTTTGCTAATAGCGATGAGTTGCTGGACTCGTTTCTTAACCACTGTTCCATGGGGTCTTCCTGTCATGTGAGATGCTGAGGTATATGGTCTTGGTGAGAAGGGGAATACATGTAAGTAAGCGATAGGTAAACTTTCTATAAAAGCGGCTGTGCGGGCAAATTCCTCCTCTGTTTCCCCGGGAAATCCTACGATTACATCACATCCAATAGCAGCCTCAGGCATCTGGTTTTTAATATGTGATATAATGGAACTGAATTGTTTCGTTGTATAAGGCCGTTTCATCCTTGTAAGGACTGTATCAGCACCGGATTGCAAAGGAATGTGGAAATGGGGACAGACTTTGTTATTTGAAGCGAGAAAGCAAATTCGCTCCTTATCTATCCCCTCATCACAGCTGTCATTCAAGAAGAACATAGGTTCCAATGAGCTTAAGCGTATTTGGGAAATATCAGTTTTACTTTTTATTTCTTCGATAAGATGAGATAGAGAATAGCCAGCAAACTCCTTTCCATAAAGCCCCAGATTTATTCCAGTAAGGACAATTTCTTTTACACCTGAGTCGGTGATGGAATTTATCTGGTCTATTATGCTTTGGGGTTGCCTACTGCGTGGCTTGCCTCGAACATATGGTAAGATACAATACGAGCAGAAGCAGTCACATCCTTCTTGAACCTTTATTGGCACCCGAGTGTGTAAATGGAATTCATGTGGGTTAAAATCAATATAAGTTCCTTCATTCGGGGTTAAGGGGTCGTTTTTATTTTTTATAATGTTCTCAAAGATCTGGTGTTTTTTTTCATTGGGAAAAACTCTGACATTGTCAGCAAGAGAGGAGAAAAAGTCGGCGTCAGCGTTTACATAACAGCCCGTGGCAATTATTATTGTGTTCGGGTTTCCAGAGCGTAGGGCTCTGCGGATAAGGTAGCGTGATTTGTAATCTGCGCGTTTTGTTACTGTACAGGTATTAATCAGGATAACATCAGGCTTATCGTCTATATCGCACAATTTGTAGCCTGCCTGAAGAAATTGAGATAGAATTGCTTCAGTTTCATATTGATTCGTTTTACATCCAAGTGTGTCAACCGCAATGGCTTTCATGTTAGATATATTGAAAGAGTTTTAATTGGTTTTTGTCTCCGCACTCAAAAAATAAAAATATTGAAATTTTATATAATTTAATTTATAGTGATCTCTTTTGAGTTGGTATATTTCAAAGCCAATTTCTCTATCACTTTAGGATAGACTTCATGTTCGACCTTTAGCACTGCTTCTGCAATTTCTTCGGGGGATTTTAGGTTACTTATCGGGATTTTTTTCTGATAGATAATCTTTCCAGCATCATATTCCTCATTTACAAAGTGAACGGTTACCCCCGATTCTCTTTCGCCATTATCAAAGACTGCTTTATGCACACGCATACCATACATCCCTTTTCCTCCATACTTTGGGAGGAGAGCAGGATGAATATTAATAATCTTACCCTTGAATTGATTTAGTAAGGAGAGAGAAAGTTTTCGCATAAATCCAGCCAAAGCAATAAGTTGTATATTATGTTGCTGCAAGAGTGCAAGTAACTGGCTTTCAAAATGTTTCTTATCTGGTAGCACAATCCATGGCACATCAAGTGCTTTGGCTCGTTCAATTAAAGGTGCATCTTCACGGCTTACCACAACAAATTTGATACTTATTGGAAGTTTCTTTTTTTTGATATAACGAGCAATACTTTCAAAGTTTGAGCCTCTACTCTTCCCAGATGTTAAGATAGCAATATTAACAGTATTTTCCATTTAGATATTCTTTTTCAAATAGGTTATATAATTGATTTCTGAAGGATTTACCTTATTAAGAATTGCAAGGTAATAAGAAATCATATCTCCTAACAAGATACTGGTGAACATCTTGTCCATCAGACTCTTTCCATCTATATAGATTTCTATAAACTCTATTTTTTGCTTCTTAAAGATGTCTTGTAAGGTTCGCACGCGCTTGTGATACCTATCTTCTTCATGAAAGTCCTGGATAAACAATGGGATAAGGGTATTCATATGCTCGGTTTCCCAGCCTTCTATCTCGTTATGATTCATCTCAGAGAAAGTATGACAAAATGCGTGATTTTTTGCATTTTCATTAAACTGAGATTTAAACCGATATGCAACCGGGTAAAACTGAGGCGAAAAACTATAGATAACAGGGATCTTTTTATAAAGCTTTGTCGCGATTTGTTTTGCCAGATTTTCTGAGAGTTCGACCTCTCGCTTGATAAGATTTAGCTTATTTTGGATATTAAGCATGACAAGTTTTACTATGGTATTTTGATTTTCAATAAGATTTAGTTCTTCCAGAATCTTTACAATTGCAAAGAAGAGATAGCCGATCGCAGCTCGAGGTTGATAGCCAGTTGGAATAAGTTTTATAAGATAACCCTCATCAGCATAGTGCCTTAGAATCCCCCCAGAAGTTACTATTGCTATTTGTGCACCCTGTCTTTGTAGAGCCTCAAAGCATGCTACAGTTTCTTCAGTGTTGCCAGAATAGCTACATACAATTCCCAGCGTGGTGTCATCTACAAAATCAGGTATATAATAATCCTTTACTACCCAGATTGGTACCTTTTTCTCGAAGAGGCTCTTTGTAATATCTCCGGCAATCGCTGATCCGCCCATGCCGCAGATAACAACCTTATTTATATTTTTGTAGTACTGGGCAACCTCACTTTCTGGTTGATTATATGTGGTTTTGATCTGCTCTGGTAATGATACAATCTGCTCGTACATTCTTTCGGTATCTAATCTGTTATAATTTCCCATGTAATCCAAACTTAGTAAGCTCATAATACTCCTTCCTCTTTGAGATTCATTTCTTCTAATAGTTTAGTATAAAATTGTTTGATTTGCTTTTGGCTTTTATTTTTTACAGATTGGTAGTCTTTTTGTAATTTTTTTAGGTCTGAATTAAGAATGCCTTTTTTCACTGGTAAGATATTGTCAGCCGTAGCGCTTAGAATCTCCAATCCCATTCCAAGGAGCAAGGGTACGGCAAGGGGGTCTCCCGCCATTTCCCCACAGAGGCTTACCGCACGCCCATTCTGTTTACCACTTTCTATTGTCATTCGAATCAGATTTAGTACCGCAGGATTGAAATAGTTATACCCCTTACTAAGGGTTTCATTATTTCTATCAGCAGCAAGGGTATATTGAACCAGATCATTTGTACCGATACTGAAAAAGTCAGAAGTTTTTGCTAAGTC
>JBNGDW010000085.1:0-3921 GCA_049975325.1 Cloacimonadia bacterium
AAAATGATATTGATTAGATAAAGCTGTTTTCTCCTTGGTGAGTCAAGAGGGAGAGAAGCAGTCTTCTCCTTCTTTTTCTTTCTCGTGAAGAAGCTACCTGAAAGCAATGAGCAATGAATTCTGATCTTTATTTTTATTCTTATTTTTTCGATGAAAAACAATGAGCAATGAATAATGAAAAATTAAAAGGAAAAACCCAATGAAATATCCATCCGCTAACTGGCGGAATTTCATGGGTCAAGAGATTGAAAGATTAAAAGATTGAAATGCTAAATTTTTATGACTCTTTACGAATCTTTGAATCTTTATCCGCCGGTGGGCGGACAAGATAAATCTTAATAAAAAATTCGAGGAGAGATGCTTAAAAAAGCTACCTATGCTTGGTAACCTTGATTTTAGGACACCAGTCATCTATCGGGCATTTTGAGCATAAAGGAGAGACAGGTTTACAGATGTTTTGGCCAAATGAAACTAAATAATCATTATAAATTTTCCAATATTTTTGGGGTAGCTTTTTATAAAGAGCCTGCTCTGTTTCGTCAGGTGTCCTGGTCTGTACGAGTCCCCACCGATTTGATATCCTATGTACATGAGTATCCACACAAATACCATATTTATTGTAGCCAATGGTAAGCACCAGATTAGCAGTTTTTCTCCCCACTCCAGGCAACGCGAGTAATTCATCCATCTCCTCAGGAACCTTCCCCCCACATTTTCGCATCAGGATATCAGCGACTTTTTTTATATTTTTTGCTTTTGTATAATAAAACCCTACTGGGAAGATAAGTTCTTCGATTTTTTCCAGCGAAAGGTCTCGTAATTTCCCCGGTGTGTCGGCTACAGAGAACAGCCGTTCTGTGGCCTTCTTTGTTACCTCATCTTTTGTGCGAAGGCTCAGCATTGTTCCAATCAGTATCCTGAACGGGTCCCTTTTGGCGTTTGCGATTTGCGTGACAATGGGTTTCTCATTTGCATAATAGTTATCTTTTAGGATTTCCAGGATCCCCCCTACATTTTTCGAAGTTATCACAGGTTTTGGTTCCTCATTCCAGATTGAGAGCTGTATTTATTCAGGCTTTTGTTGCCCAATGATAAATCCATCAATAGCCTCAATAAATTCAGCTAATATGGGTGATTGCTTCTTTATATCATTGATGGTGGGGTTGTTAATATATATCTCTTTTGATGGCGGATTGTATTTAAAATCTATTTTAATAGGTGTGTCAAAGTATTCAGTCAAGAGCTGGGCAAGGTCTTGGGATACCCCGGAAAGACTTTTATGGGCAACCTTCGAATTTGTTATATAGTGCAGAAAATTATTTTTGATCGATTCTAATTTTGCTTTAGAAAGGTGGACAGCGCATACTGGCATATTTTCTCTTACTTTTTTCATAATTTCAGGCCATTCTTGTCCCAATATTTCTTCGGTGATTTGAATTTCCTTTTTGGATGCAGATGTGTCTTTCGGTTTATCCTTTGCTTTTTCCCTTTTTCCTTCTTGTACGGATTGCGAGATAGATTCGCTGGACGGAGCTGTCTTCTTATTTTGTGTGTTATAGCCTGGTTGTAAAGAAGTGTCTGGTGAAGTTTTCGGGGTGGGGACGACCTTTTTCTCAAGTGTCTCTATAGGGATCAACTGATCCAGATGGGCGAGTTTTAGAAGGGTTGTCTCCAAAAGTAATTCAGGTTGAGATGCTGTTTTGATCTTTTCTCTTGTGTCAATAAGCATAGAGATTGCGTAAAGTAGACTTTCATCGGAGAAGTTTTTGCCAAATTCTTTGAATGCAGGTATATCGTCAGGATAAACTTCTTCTGGCTGAATTCCAAGTCTAAGCAGTAATATATTTCGGAAATTTTCTATAAACCCATCGGTGAGCTCTCTAATATCATTGCCTTCATAAACAATCGCATGGAACGCCTCAATTATATCTTTTGTGGATTGCTTGATTATATTTCGCACAAGATCCTTATAAAAATCGATGTCCACGATACCAAAGATTTTTTCCACATTTTCTTTAGTTATAGTTTGTGACTCAAATGAAAGGAGTTGATCCACGATACTCAAGGCATCTCGCATGCTTCCTTCGGCCTTTTTTGCAATAAGAAAAGCTGCCTGGTCTTCAATGGAAAAATCTTCAAGTTTTGCAATGTTGGTAATTCCTTCTATAATGGAATGTATTGGCAGGCGATGAAAATCATACCGCTGGCAGCGTGAAATTATTGTTGGTAGAACCTTATGCGGCTCAGTTGTTGCAAAAATAAATTTTATATTTGCGGGGGGCTCTTCAAGTGTTTTTAACAGGGCGTTGAAGGCATTTTTGGAGAGCATATGCACTTCATCGATTATATAGATTTTGTAGGGGGAATATTGAGGCGGGTAGAGGAGTTCATTTTGCAGCTCTCGAACATCTTCCACCCCGGTATGAGAGGCGCCGTCAATTTCTATTACATCTGGAGAGATTGAATTAGTAATTTCCCGGCAATTTTTGCATTGACTACAAGGTGTTATCGTTGGCGCATTTTTGCAGTTGAGGGACTTTGCAAGTATACGCGCCATAGATGTTTTGCCTACCCCGCGGGGTCCGGTAAAGAGAAAGGCTTGTGCCAAATGGCCTGTTTTGATAGCATTCTTAAGAGTTTCTGTGATATGCTCTTGGGCTATCACTTCATCAAATGTTTGTGGTCTATATTTTCGAGCCAGAACTTTATATGCCATTCATTCTCCTTGGATATTTGTTCCAAAAATGCAAGATTTATTCTTGTTTGTCAATGAAAAAGGGAATGTGGAAAAGTAAAGGGCTCAACCTGCTTTCTTACCTCTCTTCCTTTTGGCTCTTTACTTTTTACCTGCTTTCAGAATAGTTGTAGTAAATTGGTTAGAAGAGAAGAGTTTTTGCGCAAGCCTTTGTATATCTTCCGGTACGACTTTATCTATTTTTTCTATGACTTTATCAATCTGGTCGATATCATTTAGGTAAGTATACTGTGTAGCAAGACGGTTCATGCGGGCAGAGGTACTTTCCAGTCCCATCACAAGGCTTGATTTGAATTGCGCCTTTGTAATAGCCAGTTCGGAGCTGGGGACGGGATTTTCAATCAGGTCTTTAAGTTCTTGTTGTATCAGCTCAAAACATCTTGCATGGTTTTCTGGAGTGGTTGCCGCATAAATCCCCAAACAACCGGTGTCATAGAAAAAATCTGTGAACGAATGTATATCGTATGCTATCCCGTGTTTTTCCCGAATATTTTGAAAAAACCTTGAACTCATGCCACCAGAAAGGATGGCATTTAGCATAAGGAGTGTTAATCTTCTCTCATCATTAAATGGGAAGGTCCGAATACCTGTACAAAGATGCGTTTGGTGATTAATTGGCAGCGTGTATTCCTTCCTCTTTGGTGTGATATCAGAAAGGGGAACAAATATTCGAGGATGCGGTTCATCTTTTTCCAGCTTGAAGTACTGCTGCACATATTTAACTAACTCTTCATGCTCAAGATACCCAGAGGCAGTAATTATAGTTCTTGGCGCAGTATAATTTTTTGCTATAAAGCCTTCACAAGCCTGCTTTGTAAAATTTTCCACATATTCTTTATATCCAAGAATTGAATATCCAAGGGGGTGGTTGGGAAAGAGATTTTCATAGAATTTTTCAAAGATTAGTTCCCCGGGTGTCTCTCGCACTTCATTTATTTCATCAATAACAACCTGTTTTTCCTTTTCTATTTCTTCTTGTGGAAATGTAGAATTCTGGATAATATCGGCAAGAATATCTATGGACTGAGGAAGATTTTCACAAAGTGCCCTTGCATAAAGGCAGGTATAATCTTTGCTGGTAAAAGCATTGAGGCTTCCACCCAGAGATTCTAGGAAATAGGCTATTTCAGACTTATCTCGTGTTTTTGTGCCCTTAAATAGCATAT
>JBNGDW010000085.1:3931-5988 GCA_049975325.1 Cloacimonadia bacterium
ATATGTTCAAGAAAGTGAGCAATCCCGCGGTTAGACTCATCTTCATCGCGTGAGCCAGCCTGTATCCATACGCCAATGGAGATTGAACGGACATAATTTATATGTTCCGAGAGAACAGTAATGCCATTATCCAGAATGGTTTTTTGATACCTATGATTTTTTTGCATTTAGATTCCCATCTTCTTTCTTATTGCTTCATATACGATCTCTGGGACATATTCTTTGCCATTACCGCCCAAATTGATTATTTGCTTTATCAGACTTGAACTCAGATAAAGATATTCGATATTGGGTATGAGAAAAATAGTTTTCACCTCATTTGCTAATTTTCTGTTTGCAAGTGAGAGCTGGAGTTCGTACTCAAAGTCTGATACAGCGTGCAATCCACGGATCATTACATTTGATCCCTTTTTTCGGGCAAAATCCACTGCCAGGCCTTCAAAAGGTTCTATTTCTACATTACCTAAATCCTTTGTAACTTCTTTTGCAAGCTGCACCCTTTCTTCCAGGGTGAAAAGGCATTCTTTATTTGTTTCTTTTGCAATAGCAACGACCACTCTTCCAAATATTTTTACAGCCTGCTTTATGATATCTATATGTCCATTTGTGATGGGATCAAATGTACCCGGATATATTGCTAATTGTTGCATTTTTCCCCTTTCTATTTCCTGGAGTCTGCCATTATTTTTTCTATCTCGTCAACTTTTTTGGGGATCATCGCAGAGAGGTCCTCACATCCATTTTCTGTAATGATGACATCATCTTCTATGCGTATTCCAATGTTTTCTTCTTTGATGTAAATTCCTGGCTCTACTGTGATGATGCTATTAGGTTTTAGTGGATCATTTATATTGCTGAGATCATGAGCCGCCAGACCCAGATGGTGGCTGACTCCATGCATGTAATATTTTGTATATTCTTCCTTTTGGTTAATGAGCCTTAGTCTTAAAAGAGCCTCGGTAATTAACTCTACTGCTTTTTGCTGTAACTGTCTTAATGTGTAGCCAGGTATAATATACTCAATCATTTCCTGCTGCACCCCGAGCACCTCATTATAAATCTCCTTCTGGCGTTCGGTGAATTTTCCGGATATGGGGAATGTGCGGGAGATATCAGCGCAATATTCATTATATTTTGCACCCAGATCAAGAAGCACCAGATCGCTCTCCCCTATTCTGGCAATGTTCTTCTCATAATGCAAGATGGTAGCATTTATACCGCTTGCGATAATTGGTGGGAATGCCAACTGGCGTTCTCCTCTTCGGATACATTCAAAGGAAAAATACGCCTCCAATTCATATTCCATCATTCCTGGCCGCGCATTTTTCCAGATACTTTGTATTCCTGCATGCGTTATCTCAATAGCCTTTTTAATATTTGCCACCTCTTCCGGGGTTTTTTGTGTGCATAAGCTAGCAATCAAGGGTTGAATTTTCTTTATCTTTATTGTGGGATAATGCGATTGAATTTTACTCAAAACTGAAAGTTCTTCGTTGACCACTCTATCTATTGGATAATAAGGAAAGTCAAAATAGCCTTTTTCTACAGCAGTTGCGTATCTATGTAGCACTCTTGGAAAGGCATCCAGAGAAAGCACATTATCAATCCCTGAAATTTGTTTTACCTCATTCTGAGAGGTCTGTTTGCCAAGCCATACCTCCAGGGCAGGGTCGTTTTGCTCTATAAAGATAAATATATCTCTCCTCTCCTTTTTTTTACACATCAGCAGAATAGCGTTAGGGATTTTTAAGCCTGTCAAATAATAAAATTCCCCTTTCTGGGTGAATACAGCAGGCATTTTCCCTGTACGAGATTGTTGTGCAAAGATGATGGCAATAGCGTCCTCTTCCATAAGATTAAAGAGGCTTTCTCGGTTTTTTTCAAAGAATTTACTATCCATTTTCTATGCCTTTCTAAATTTATATTTATGGATGTATAAGTCCAAGCCATTCTCCGAATAGGAAGTCAAGTCTTCCGATAAGCAGGGAGATACGCCCCATCACAGTATAGCCAAATGCTGCGCCAAAGCTTATCATCAGGAAAATAATCCCAAGCCT
>JBNGDW010000086.1:0-5793 GCA_049975325.1 Cloacimonadia bacterium
GAGTTAGATTCTCTGTAAATACTACACTTTGTGATATTAATGTAGATTATCTTTGTGAGATATATAAATTAGTAGCTACTCTTTCTGGCGCTTACGCTTACACCTTTTTTACATTAATGAACGCAGGAAGAGGAAAGGATATGCAATTCAACAATGTAGAGAAAGGAATAGAGGAAGCAATAAGATTAAAGCATTTAGAGAAACAACTACATGGACCAAGAGTAAATGGATTTGTCGGATATATTCAACATCTTACAGGTTATGTAGAAGCAATGAGGGAGGTATTTGGGGCGAATCCCACAGTAATTGACCGAAGTAGAGCTGCACGTTCAAACGTAGATATAGATGCTAATGGGGATGTGTATCCTTCGGCTTATTTTCAAGTTCCTGAAATGCGAGGAGGAAATATAAGAGAGCAAAGATTGAGGGAAATTTGGAGAACGCCGAGATGGGAAGCTATAAGAAAGGGTTGGACACTTTCTCATACAAAATGCGGTTATTGTGACAGAAGGGAATATTGTAATAGAGGAAATATGGCAATTACTTATCAAGCGTTCAGGAGGCTCGATCTTCCAGATCCTCAATGTAGATATGTACCGCCACTTATACAAGGGAGAGGCAATGAGTGATGAGATAGAGAAAATAAAGCGTTTGTTTAATCCCGAGCAAAGTGAAAGTGCCCTCTTAAGGTATAATACCATTATCTTTGACCCGGAAATGAAAGAAACCTATACAAGTTTTAAAAAGGGTATTCACAGCAATTGTAAGCCGGGTAGCAAACGTGACTTCTTCATTTCTGTTTTTAAGGAGGAGTTTTTAACATATATCAGAGGAGCCAGAAGGGTGCTTGATATCGGATGCGGTGTAGGATGGCCTACCTTTCTTTTAGCTCCTTATGTTAGAACGATAGTAGGAATAGATTTATCGGAAGAGATGATCAAACTCGCGAAAATTGCTAATAAAAAAAAATACAAAATGCAAAATGTCTTCTTTAAGATAGCAAATGCAGAAAGGTTACCTTTTTCCGATGCCATCTTTGACGCTGTGATTATGGATGGCTCACTTGTTTTAACAACTGATAAAAATAAAGTTGTGAAGGAAATTTACAGGGTATTGACACCGAAGGGTAAAGTAGTATGCAAAGAGCTTATGTGGCCCAAATTCGTAAGAAAAAATGTTTCTTACTATAATGAAGGAGGACGGATTATAAAATACAAAAACAGTTTTTGGGTTATTTATCCAGTCGCGGAGCTGAATCCACCAAAAGAAGCAGAATTCTATTTTAAGGTAGCCGAAGGAAGTGGGTTATATGAGAGACTCCTAAATTTAGATAGAGACGAAATAAGCCGAATAAGGATTAAAGATCTGAGGGCAATTAAGTCTGCTGTGGAGAAAAGCTTTTATTTCGAAGTAGAACAATTTGATCCTTTCCTTCTTCGAGGGTTATTTGAGAGAAACGGATTTAAGGAAATAGTAGTAGAAGGGTTTTCTGGGGATGTAGTTAACTACCTTTGGGATAAAAGGCTATTGGAAGCGTTAGTGAGTCACAAAGAGGAGATAGTAAAGATATTGATAGAGATAAAACAGTATCTTGATTGCTCCAAATTTGAGAACTGCATTCTTTTTGCAAAAAAGTGTAATGGTCACGAAGATTAAGAGATTTTAACCCTTAAGTTCTTTGAAATTTTGCCGAATATTATAGTAGGGAGTAATCAAAGTAGAAAGGAGGTCCCTGCTATGGATATCGGCGATCAAGACAGAAGGACACACAAAAAGAGGGTATATTATGGATTCACCACCTTTCAACAAAGGAAACTTATAGTAGATACCTATCGTGAAACCGGAAAAATTGAGAAAGCTATTGAAAAAGCCAAAGTAGGTTGGTGCACATTTTATAGGTGGTATCCTCGATACGAGGAACGTGGTTACACAGATCTTAAAGAGGAGAAGAGCAGAGCTCCTAAGAACCCAAACACTGTAGATCCAGTATATGCTGCACGAGCGATAGAGTTTAAAAAAGAACATCCTGATTGGAGAAGGCGTACTATCGCTTATATGATAAGAAAAGAGCATGACTGGAGTCCCGTGATAAGCCCTTCAGGTGTTAGAAAAGTGTTAATAAGAGCGGGTATGTGGGATAAAGTTATTACACCAAAAAAAAGTAGTCGGTGTAGTAGCGGATAAGCCCTCGAAGACTGCAAATATAGATCTCTGCTTTGTCTCAAGTACTCATATTCCACAGGAACAACAAAGCCGGGAAGAAAACAGTTCTTCCAATGATGTTCGCGATGTCAGGGAGAGAACACAAGATGAGAAAATCAGTATTGAGAAGAATGACTATGCTGGCAAAATATTTAAAGAAGAGGGATTAAATTACGACGAGAAGATAGAGAGATATTCCCACGATAGGCAAGCAAGGAACTCTAAAAGGGAGGAGAAGAAAGAAGAGAAAAGGCACCAAATATCTGAGATAAAAAAGGAAGAGGAGGCTTTAAGAATAGAGAGGCGAAAGGTAAGGGAACGACGGAAGATTGAAGATGAAAAATGGAGGAAATATAGCGAAGCTCATGCAGAATACAATAAAGGAACGAAGAACTCATGCAAGAGGAGAAGAAAAAAACAAAGTCAGAAGGAGAAAGAGTGGAAAGAAAAGAAAGAAGAGAGGAAAGAAGAATTTTATAAAAGAATAAAGGAAGATGAAAAATGGAGAGAGGAAAGGAAGGAGATACAAAGAAAAAAGACAGGTCTAAAAAAGGGGATAAGAAGACTCGTTGCTATCTTGATGATAATAGATAACTGCACTCGTAAATGGTTAGCTCTCCCGCTCTTTGAGACAGGCAGAAGGGTAAAATCAACTGAGATAGTTCCTATTCTCAAGAGTGTGCTACCTAAGGAGCTTCAATGGCTTATATCCGATAATGGGCAGCAGTTTATCTCGCAGAATTTTGAGAAGATGTGCCAGGAACGGGATTTTATTCACATACGCATTACACCCCATCGTCCTGTGACTAATGGAATAGCTGAGAGAGCTGTTCGAACCTTTAAGGAAATGCTCTTTGCCCGGCATTGGCATAATGTGCAGGAATTGCAAGCAATTACAGAGGGAATACTGGAGGAATATAATGACCGACCTCACCAAGGGAAAGAGTTGAAAGGGCTTTCACCAAATGAGTACGAGAGGAGACTTTTATCTCTCAATGTATGAAACCATTACAAAAAATGAGGAAAACTAATCTTTTAACAGCACCTATTCGTGTTTCATGGCAAGTAGTTCCACTTATGGAGCGTCTTGATGTACATGCGCTATCAACTTCTGATGCGATTAATTTGATAAACTGTCTATTGAAGATGAAAGTTATGGTATTTTCTGTTATGGGTAAGAATTTTAATAGACTGAATAACTTAAATTTTTTTGAGGCTTTATCTTCTATTCAGGGAGAAATGGAACTCTTGCTTTCTTTAGGGCTATCAGATATACAGCATATTGTGGCAAAAAAGTTAAGAGGGGTAAATGTCCAAAATATAACCTTATTGCTTGACGAATATACCTATAATAAGGCATTTCTTCATAAATTTAATCAAGCTATAGATATCTTAAGAGATGAGAGATTAAAAGTTAATGTTGGATTTACTGTAACTTTAGAAAATTATAGATACCTTCCAAATATAATGAACCTCTTTCTAAATACTGGAATAAACTCTTATATCTTTTTTCTATCTCCTTCGCTTATTTCATTAAATGATGTGTATAATTGGACTGTAAATAAAATACATGCAGAAAAGAAAGAAAAGGATATTAGTATAGTATGTCAGGACCGTTTTTGTTCTTCCTTTTCAGATTCAGATAATTCATTTACGCCATGTGCTGCAGGAAGATTTATGTGCCATATAGAATCCAATGGAGATATCTATCCTTGCGCAGAATGGCCGTTAAAGGCGGGGAATATTAAAGAAAATACCTTTGACTACATCTGGAAGAATTCTCCTGAGTTTACCCAAATTAGACGGTTAAAAATAGACAATGATTGTAGAAAATGTAGGTTTTTTAATCAATGCATAGGGGGATGTATAGGTCTGTTTTTTAAAAATCGGACTGCTTTGGCTCCGAGTTTAAAATGTAAAAAGATTGATAGTCTCGGGAGGTTTTTATGAAATATTTTACTACATTAGCTAGGTATTACGACATGCAATTCACAGAAAGTAAGTATGAGAAAGAAGCAAAATTTATAGAAGAGATGGTTCGAAAATACCATCCAGGAAGTCCAAGGAACATTCTTGACCTTATGTGCGGAACAGGAAGACATGCAATTTATCTATCAAAAAATGGATTTGCAGTTACAGGTATAGATAATAGTTCAGAAATGTTAGAGATTGCGCAGCAAAGAGCATTAGAAAGGCAACTTAAGATAAGTTTTGAGTTAAAGGATGTAAGAAATATGGAATATCAAAACAGATATGATGCTGTATACTGTTGGTTTAATTCATTCGAATATTTGTATTCAAATGATGATGTTGTTACAACATTACAAAATGTTCATAAATCATTGAAAAAAAATGGAGTTTTCCTCGTAGATATTAGAAATGGTTCTTATTATTTATTGCACAAACCCAATGTCCCTTTTTCGGGAATAATTGAGAAACCCGATATTAAATTACTTATCACAATCTCCAATGTCTACTTTGACACTAAAGAGCAAATAATGGTTATGCAGTACAATTTTTTTATTCAAGAAAAAAATAAAATACGTATAGAACATGAAGATCATAAATACAGGCTTTTTCACCCATTAGAGTTTCAATATCTTTTAAGAAGCAATGGATTCAAAATTTTAGAGATTTATGGAAGTAATTCTGATGCCAATAAAAATTTCACCAAGGATTCTTCACAAATGGTATTTGTGGCAGCAAAGAGATAAAGCGTTAAGCGTAAAGTAAACAAAATGGTATGCCTACTTCTTTTTACTTTTTCTTTAAGTATTAAAGTACATAAGATATATACCCCACCTATTATAGACGGTAACCTGGAGTCCATCTGGACCTATGGAGATTCAATTATAACATTTACTCAATGGAGTCCTCACGAAGGCCAAGAATCTACCGAATCTACTAAAGTTTATATAGTATATGATGAGGAGAATATTTACATTGCCTTTCGATGCGTTGATTCACAACCGGATGAAATGAGTATTAATATTGTACCTCGGGATTGTCCCTCAAGTGGTGATATAATTTGGATTATGCTTGATACTTTTGGAGATAAAAATACTGCTTATGAATTCGGTGTAAATGCAGCAGGAGTCCCGATAGACGACAAACTCTCCGATGATGGCAGAGTAACAGATGTAACCTGGGATGGAGTCTGGTATTCGGCTACCCAAATAACTGATTATGGGTATAATGTCGAAATGAAAATACCTTTTAAGACTTTAAGATTTAAACCAGGACTTACTGAGTGGGGAATTAATTTTTTTCGATATATTTCACGGAAAAACGAAACAGACACATGGGCACCTATTAGACAATCTGAAGGGCTTAGAGTCTCAAGATGTGGAATCCTAAAAGGGATTCATCCAGGCAAGCAAGGACTTCATCTTGAAGTCTACCCAGTAGCTCTTGGAAGATATGAAACTGGTAAAACTTCACCTGAGATTGGATTGGATCTCAACTGGAGCCTGCCATCTTCTTATTTTGCAATTACTACTTATCCAGATTTTGCACAAATTGAAGCAGACCCTTATACTATAAATCTCTCTAAATATGAACTTTATTTTGATGAAAGAAGGCCCTTTTTAT
>JBNGDW010000087.1:0-5688 GCA_049975325.1 Cloacimonadia bacterium
GCCTATGGGTGGAACAGGGGGATATGCTCGCTATATAGCTATCTGCCCTTCTGATTGGGAATATGGCGTGTCAATCAAGGAAGTACTAGGCGCACCACTCCCAAGCTATCCAGAGCTTCGCTGGGACAAAGAAAAAGGAATGAGGGTACGATAACAAAAAACAAAAAGGGCAATAAAGCCCTAAGAAACGGAAGGAGTCAACATGACAAAAAAAATAGTTATACTTCTGGCAGCAACAATTCTACTGACCAGTATTGCATTTGCAAAGGTCCCAACACTAACTTACCACGGAACATGGTATACCTATTCATTTATGTGGCAGAATGCTGATTTTAATGATGATACCGATGATGATGACCAGCATTATTATATGCGCGGAGATATTGGTGCAAATGCAGACTTCGGCGCTGGCGTATCAACCTTCGTGCGTATAGGTGCGTGGGGCACATTTGGTAGACACGCAATAACCGGAGAGGGACCTGAAGGTGAGGTAGGCCTTCGAGAAGCCTATCTTAATATAGAAGACCTATTCGATCTACCCTTATATCTTAGAGTTGGGAAACAGCATGTACTCTATGGAGACCAGATTAATGACGGTGGAGAAGATGGATTTATGGGCTTGAAGGTTGGATATCAGTCTGATATGTTTGATCTCGACCTCTTCACCTACAGACTCCAAGAAGGCGGTGGAACTGACTTTATTGGAACCGGCTACCACGACGAATCAGACTGGAATCTTCATGGATTATGGGCAAGTCTGAAATTCCCTGATTATGGTTTTAATATTAACCCCTACTTCTTCTATCGTGATTGGTTAGATGACGAGCCTATGTGGGTTGGTCTGCGTAGTGATGGAACACCTGTGAAAGGACTTGAGTATGCACTTGAATTCACCACTATGATGGGAAGTGATGCGGATGATGTAGACTATAAAGGTATGCACTATATGGGCAGACTTGGTTATACACTTCCTACAATCCCATTGAGCTTTGGTGTTTCTTCTACTGCATTTACTGGTGATGATGATCCTGCTGACGATGAGAACAATCTTTATGAATCTCCTACCTGGGGTGGTTATGCCTTTGACTTCTACAAAGATTGGCCTGGCTTTGGTCCTGCACATTTGTTAAGAACTGCTGCTGGATTTGCCTGTCTCGCTCCCTGGGATCATATGATGACTAATCTTAATGTGATAAATGCTAATATCGGTTATACCTGGGGTCCTCTTACCATCAGGGCTGACTTCTTTAACTACGCCAGAGATGAGGCTGACGAAACTGATATGGGTAATGAAATTGCTCTTCTGTTAAAATATACCTACAAAGAGACTATAACCTTTGGCGGTACAGTTGGCTACTGGATGCCTGGAGACTACTTTCCTGGTGAAGATGATATGATCGGTGGCTATATCTGGACTTCTATCGGGTTCTAAAAGGTAGTTGCATTACATATGAGGGGGAGAAGACTTTCTCCCCCTTTTTATTTTGTACAATCTGCGGTTTAAACTCGATAAAATAAAAATCTTGACAGAATTAGTTTAAAAAAATTTAAATAGCATATCAAAAAAATTCTCAATAGAGAGGAGGAAAAACGATGAAAAAAGCGATTGTAGTTATGGCATTGCTTGTTATGTTTGCGTCCTTTGCCTTTGCTCATGAATTTAGCACTTATTACCCTTTTAGCACTGAACTCCACCAAAAATTCTTCCACACTGGATATGTGGGATTAAACTGGCAAACGGACAATTACGCACTTGATCTTAATCTCACACCTCTTGTTGATAATGACTCATTAGAAATTGTAGAAGCATGGGCAAATTTCAATATGTACTCTTCTGAATCGGCAATCTACTTAAAGTCTATTGATCTCAAAATTGGTAAAATTGAATATGATTTTGGTAATGTCTCTCTAAAACCTTCTGAGAATATCAGTATTCTACAGCCACGCTGGTTTGGTAGCGATTTTATGGTAAAACTCAGCGGAGATATTTGCCATACTTACCTGCCAAGTGTTTACTTGGTAGACCCAGGCACACATGAGACTGACAGGGGAATGCATCTCGGCGCACGCCTCGCGGTCAACCCTCTTGAGAATCTTTATCTTGGAGCCTCAGTCCGAATACTTTATATCATCAGTGATATGGATGATGACCAAACAGAATATGGATTTGATATCGAATATCTTTTGATGGACGCGGTAAAGTTCAACATCCAAGCGTATAGGTACTTTGCTGGAGAGCAAACTTGGGGTTATGATAACGATTGGGAATTGTGGGCACTTGTAGCCTATGAAAAAGGATTTCGACTTCCTATCCTGAATAAAATTGTTCCCTATGCCGGCTATTATCTCCAGACAGATTACCATGTGGAAGAAGATCGATATAATGTGATTTTTGGACTCAATCTTTCCCCGACAGAGAACTCTTTTGTTAAATTAGAATATAACCTTGATTCGCTTGATAAAGATGATGTTGATATAGGCTTTGGTGATTGCAGCGATACATTTTGTGCCCAAATCGGTTTTACATTCTAAGGTAGAATATTCCGTCTTAGTAACAAAAAACTCTCGCCTAAAAAGCGAGAGTTTTTTATTGACAAATAATCAAACACGAAAATCTTTCTGCAAAAAGACAAGGAGAAGAAAATTTATGGCTTCATATAGAATATTGGTTATCAACCCAGGTTCAACATCTACCAAGATAGCAATATTTGAAGATATAACTGAAATTTTTCGGAAAAACTTACAGCATTCACCCGAAGAGTTAAGTCAATTTAAGGAACTTATTGACCAATTTGATTTCCGCAAACAGATTATTGAAAATGAGCTAAAGGAGCAGTCCATCTCACTTTCATCCTTGGATGTTATAATGGCAAGAGGTGGCTTAATCCGTCCGGTCAAAAGTGGGGTTTATAAAATAAACCAAAAGATGCTTTCGGATTTGCGTAATCCCTCTATCTGGGGAAGAAGTCATGCATCAAATCTTGGTGCTTTTATTGCAAAATCAATGGCTGACGAAATTGGCGTACCTGCGTATATCGCTGATCCAGTTACTGTAGATGAGATGCAAGATGTCGCAAGGATATCTGGGGTGCCAGAAATTAAACGCCAGAGCATCTTTCATGCCCTAAATATAAGATCCATAGCCCGAAAAACCGCTCAAAAAATTGGGAAGTCACTTGAAGAATGCAATCTTGTTGCTGCCCATATGGGTGGCGGTATCAGTATTGCCGCAATCCATAAAGGTCGTATTGTGGATGATAATAATGCCCTTCTTGGCATGGGGCCATTTTCCCCACAGAGAGCCGGCTCTCTCCCCCTGCATGGGATCATAGACCTGTGTTACTCCGGGAAATATTCAAAAAAAGAACTTGATAGAAAATTACTAAAAGAAAGTGGCCTTATGGGATATCTTGGCACTGATGATGGGCTGAAAATTGAGCAAAAAATTGAAAATGGCAATAGAGAGTACGAAAACATTTTCTTTGCAATGGCTTACCAGATATCAAAAGAGATTGGAGCATACTCAACAGTTCTAAAAGGGAAGGTTGATGCTATATTTTTAACAGGAGGCCTTGCAAAGAGTAAGTATCTGACCCATTGGATCATTGAGCGAACAGGCTTTATCTCCCCAATTTACATATTCCCTGGCGAAGGAGAAATGGAAGCCCTGGCAGAGGCTGGGCTCCGTGTGCTACAAAAAAAAGAAACCCCAAAGGATTATCTATAGAAAGAAAAGTTTATGAATACTATTCTCATAATCAATACAGGCTCACAATCTACAAAGATAGCCATCTTCAAGAATGGAGAGATACAACAAAAATACGAAATCCAGCATATACAAGAAGACCTGCGACAGCTGAACACCGCTGAGAAGAAATATAATTTTAGAAAAGCAAAAATAGAGGAGATACTCAAACACTTAAACTTTAACCTTAATTCTCTTAGTGCTATAGCTTGTATTGGCGGCATTCTTAAACCCTTGCCGGGTGGGATATACCTTGTAAATGACATTATGGTAAGCGATATTAAGGGGGGCAAAGTCCAAGCAGATCATGCCTCAAATCTTGCCGCATGCATTGGGTATGAAATCTCTTCTCAACTTAATATCCCATGCTATATAGCTGACCCAATATCAACAGATGAGTTAAGTGAGATAGCCAGAGTAACAGGTCTTCCTGAAATCCCCAAATTCTCCCGTACCCATGCATTGAATGTTAAAGCTCGAGCACGAAAAGTGGCGGAAGAAATAGGGGACCCTCTGGAAAATCTTACCTTTATTGTAGCCCATATAGGTGGAGGTTTAACCGTTAATCTGGTCAAGCATAGCAAAATCGTTGATATTGAGGATGCCAGGCAGTACGGACCAATGTCCCCACAGGCAGCAGGAGGAGTGCCACTGCCCGATTTTGCCAAACTGTGTTTCAGCAAAAAATACAAAGAAAAAGAGTTAGTTAAATTCTGGTATGGCAATGGAGGATTAGTTGCCCATCTTGGAACAGCTTCTATCCCGGAGATAGAGGGGAAAATCAAAAATGGTGATGAAAAAGCAAAACTTATCTACAATGCAATGATTTATCAAATTGCGAAAGCAATCGGTGCTCTTTATGTTGCAGCAAGATGTAAGGTAAATGGGATTATACTCACGGGAGGCGCTGTGCATTCCATGTTTCTTGTAAGTTCTTTGAAAACCTATATTGAAAACCTTGCACCAGTTTATGTGTATCCGGGAGAAGAAGAGTTATTAACACTGGGCAAGCTGGCTGATATGGCATTAAATAAGAAAATCGTGGTATATGAATACAAATAGGAATTTCAAATAGATTTATTTGATTTACACAGTCTTAGAGGGCAGATATGGAGAAAAAATTAAAAATATTGGTAATCAATCCTGGCAATATGTCTACCCATATTGCTTTGTTTGAAGATGATGATCTTATCAAGGAAGAAAAGGTGGAACATAGTAAAAAAGAGCTATCACATTTTTCCTACCGTGCAGTAGACCAGGTTGGCTTTCGGTCTAATGTTATTAATTCAGTGCTCAAGAAATGGAATATCACAGAGTTAAGTGCAGTTATTGGCAGGGGTGGATTGTTCAAGCCTTTGGAAAGCGGAACTTATGAAGTAAATGACAAGATGGTTGAGGACATAGAAAAGGGGAATATGTCTGGCGAGCATATTTCTAATATAGGTGCACTATTAGCAATAGATGTGGCAAACAGATTCGAAGTTCCTGCCTACATCGCTGATCCTGTAAGTGTGGATGAATTTGAGCCACTGGCAAGAGCATCTGGAATTCCGCAAATACCCCGTGACGCTCTTCAACACACTCTTAATATAAAAAGCGCGATGAGACGATATACTGCAGAAACCGGCAAAAAACCAGAAGAGCTAAATCTTGTTGTTGCACATCTGGGGAGTGGTATATCAATCTGCCCCATCAAAAAAGGCAAAATAGTTGACGCAAACAATGCTATACAGGAAGGTCCCTTTTCACCACAACGAAGTGGTGGACTGCCTGTAAACCACCTTATTGATCTGTGTTTTTCAGGTAAATATACCCAGCCGGAAATCAAAAAACTGGTAGTTGGAAACGGTGGACTCACAGCATATTTAGGCACGGGAAATCTTAAAGAAATTGTAGCTAGGATAGAAAAAGAAAACGATATGAGCGCTAAATTTTATTTAGAG
>JBNGDW010000088.1:0-5494 GCA_049975325.1 Cloacimonadia bacterium
ATTATGTTATAACAGCATATTATTCTGACCTTTTTTGGAATTGTTGGGAAACTGGATATTCAAATTCTATGAGTGCTACCCCAATGGCTTTCCCAATGGATAATGGCATTCTCCTTGTTGATGAAACAAAAGATGGCTCAGGAGGTCCTGTAGACCCTGTAGATACACTTGTGGACAGCTTCTATCATTGGGCCTTGCAAAATTACAGCCTCACTGACTATGACTATGCAGAATCTGGGGCACCTGAATTGGAGGAAATTAGAAATTATTCAACTGTTATCTGGCATGATGATGATTATAATGAGCACCTTATTGGAGAAAATATTGCACTACTTGCCTCACTGCTGATAAGCGGTGGTAATGTGGTCATTTCAGGCTGGAAGACAGCGGACTATCTTCCTCCCTTCTTCCTGAATAATTTTCTTGCAACAGATGGTGTGCAGATTATCTCTACCCCAGATTTTTTGGGAGCATTCGGAGAAGATAATTATCCATATATTGATGTTAATGGCGACTTCGTTCCCCCCTGGGATGACAGGTGGGCTTATGTTGCTACTTTTGAGGATGCACAATCGGAAAATGTTTTATACAGATATGAATCTTTTTCTGGCGATAATGATAGTCTTGCAGTTGGTTTAGTGGATAGTATTGAGGCTAAAAATATTGTGGTTCTTGGTTTCCCTCTCTATTTTATGCAGCCAGGTGATGTAAAAGCATTCTATGAGAAGATTCTTTCCGAATTTGGTGAGAATATGGGAATTTATGAACCGCCACAATCTTATACCGAGCTTACCTTATATCAAAATTTTCCCAATCCCTTCTCTACCTCCACCACAATCTCGTTTAATATCCCCCTTCACTACAAAGATGATGCAGAAATAGAGATTTATAACCTCAAAGGGCAACTCGTTAAAGAATTCAAAATTCAATCCGCCAGCTGGCGGACAAAATTAAACATTAACGAGGTAGTTTGGGATGGGAAAGATGATTATGGCAAGCAAATGCCGAGTGGGATTTATTTTGCTAAGCTTTCTCTTGGAGAAGAATCTGCTGTTAAAAAGATGATTCTGATAAGATAAGAGGACTATTCGAAACCCTGCCGGTGGACCAGCAAAATAAATCATCTATAAAATTTTAGTCAGAGTATGATCTCACAGGTAAGCGATACACTGAAAAGATACCTACAGGTCGAGCCTCAATCGGTAATTCGGGAGATTGAACAATTCCTCAGCGAGAATCTGCACAAGCTTAAGCGGAACGGGATAATTTTAGGTCTTAGCGGTGGCTTAGACTCCGCGGTTGTGGCTCATCTTTGCGTCCAAGCAATAGGAAAAGAAAAAGTACTCTGCCTTATAATGCCGGAAAAGGACTCAGAAAAGGAACATCTTCGTGATGCTTTAGCACTCGCTCGAACATTGAATGTTAAAACAAAGCAGATTAATATTACTCCCTATCTAAAGAAGTTTGGCATTTATAGGCTCTTCCCAGTGCGAAAAATTCCCACATCCCCCAAACTGAAAAAATTTTTTATCACAAAAGGGTATGATTTTTATACACACAAGACAGGCAACCCACCCTTTGTTGATAGTGTACTAGGTATCCCGCATGCCACTCCTTTTTCTTCATATTTACAAAAAGGAAATGCTTACTATAGGCTTAAACATAGACTTCGCATGCTGATTCTCTATTACTATGCAGAGCAAGAGAATAGATTGGTTGTCGGCACAGCAAATAAAACTGAATATAGTATTGGATTTTTTGTAAAATACGGCTGTGATCACGCTGCTGATGTGATGCCGCTTCTTCATCTTTATAAGACGCAGGTAAAAACAGTTGCGAAATATTTAAACATCCCGCCCAGAATTCTAAATAAAGCCCCTTCTCCCGATATCTTGCCCGGCTTAACTGACGAGAAAGCCCTTGGCATATCTTACGAAACCCTCGATTTAATCTTGGTCGGATTAGAAAAGGGATATCAGGTATGCGAGATCGCTGAGGCTCTCCAAATAAAAGAAGGAAAAGTAAAAAGTGTAAAGGACCTTACGATCAATTCAGGACATATGAGAAGGATTATAGACATAACTGACAAATCAATGTAAAGGGCTGCTTTGGCAAACTCAGGTTAGCTCTATCTCTACTAAGATAAAAGCCGGGAAAGTTTAGCTTTATTTAAAATTAGCCAGCATTTTGCCTTTTACCAAATTACCTGCCGATTGCCTTCTATAGTAAAAGGTCTTACTTCGGGGTTCTTTTCTTCATCCTCCAATTTATAAAGAGATTCAGGATAATAGTAATCAAACAAAATTGAATCACTTTGGGCTGTGGTGTCTATCAAGGCATGCCATTCATTTTCTGCCCACACATAAAGGGTGTACAGATTTCCTGGCTGGACTTTATATTTATCTGATTTTGCGATTCTATCTGCCAAAAAACCGGTGGAGTCAGGTATCCTATCCTCAATCGGGTCGTTATCAAGCTTTAATATTTCTCCCTCTTTGGTTAGAATGAGAGGAGGTGCGGCACCCTGTAGTTCATATTTTCTCTCTGCATTGTTCGCGGTAGAATCTATGCATTTATAATAGGTTGGAAGATACACTATATCTCTTCCCATTTGGGTAAAGGCGGCCTTCCCTGAAGGAGCGATTCTGCCCCAGTGAATTGCTTGCCATTCATTTGAATTATATACGGCCAGATATGCCCACCGGTGCTCGGGTAGAAGGGTAGATATGGTTATATTTGAGGTAGTTACATATTTATCTGTAACATCACAGTAGTTTTTCCCACTTAGCCAGGCAGGGACCTTTTCTCCTTTCCCCAATTGGTTTGCAAGTGCATTTTCTTCATCAGAAAAAAGTTTCCTGTATACCTTTGCAATCTTCCTATTGAGTTTATATTCACCAGGGTTTGCTTCACACCCCATAAAAGGTAGGACTTCGCCCGTAGGCAATATAAGGGCATTCCAGGCATGATTATTTGTTCCATCAGGCCAGTATGGAGTATAGTCACTGGTAACAGCTAAGCCATTTGCACGCATTGCATAAATTACAAAATTTGTCATATCTTCACATCTTCCATATCCATTTTTCAACATCTCATCAAGACCCTGATCTGTAGGATGGAAGTAAAAAACATCTTTAAATGTGAACATTTGCTTACAGCGGTCGTTTATCAGGCAAGCGAGCTGGCGAGGATCGTCTGTTTCGTTTCGTAGGTCTGAAAATTCATTCCAGAAGAAGGTTCGCCAGTCAGAAAGTGGTTCTGAAGAGCCCCTGTATGGAAGCACATATTCAAGAAAATTTTGCCATCCCAATGCCCCGCACCAAGGGAGAGTCTCGTAAGCCAGGAAGGCTAAATCAATATGGCTTATCAAAAAATCAGCGGTAACCACCTTTATATCTTGCTTTTCTTCCTTTAATTTCCAGTGAAGTTCTCCTCTCGAGTTCTCGAGGCTATCCAGATATATCTGAATCTCTTCAGCAGAATCAAAAGCCATGACATCCAGCTCAATCTCGTTATCCAAAGAATCAGCCAGGACAACTGCGACAAAAGAGTGTTCAGGCATATTTGCTATTAAAAACGATGCGGCTTCTAACTTTCTCGCATCAGCCGCTCCCTGAGATTGATAATGCTTCAATACCTTTACCAGTTCCCCCCTATTTTCTTCTGCTGCCCCAAGCGCTTCTGCGACCCTTTCTCTGTAATTTTCTGGCAGGTTTTGAGTAACATTTTTGATATTGTATTTCTGAAAGGAGCTGCATGCTGCAATTAAGAGCAAGCCAACTGCGACTGTTAAAATTGCAAATTTTTTCCTTCTTGTCACTCTACTTCTCTTTTTGCAAAAATTCTTTTTCCCATATTTCTTGGGTAAGGTCTTCTAATTCTTGATCAAACTTTTTTAAAGCATCTCGGTATTCTTCTGAATTCAAAGCTTCTTGTGCGTAACTATCAGCAGGTTTAGCCTCTGGCGAGAGGAGATTAGCACAGAAATTTTCATAATGATCACGAATTGAACATGGCATAAGACAATTTCCTATATTTTCATAATTCCTATAGCCGTATTTTTTCTGCCATTCCCTTCCCCTTACGAAGAATTCGGAGAACATCGCATCTTTTAAGGATGTTCCCTCTTTGTATAGGTCATAGATATTGTTTGTATAATAGGGCACGAATACACAGGGCATTATATTCCCATTCCAATCAATGTAAAAATAACCGCCCGACCTTCCGTAGGCAATGCACCCTTGGGCAAGCATCCCGGAGTTCCAGAAATCAGCAATACAGTATTTTTTTTCTATTACGAGCCGTTGCCATTGCCGAAAGAGAGCAAGACGCTCCTGCGGAGAAATCATCTGTTCCAATGACTTTGTACCCCTACCAATAGGCATGAACTGGAAAAGCCATATATAAGTAATGCCCTGTTCTTCAAAAAGGAAATCATAAAATTCATCTGTAAGGAGGGTTTGTATGTTATCTTTTGTGGCAGTAAGTGATACACCAAAATGTGCACCTGCATTCCTCAGATTCTCAAATGCATTTAAGATTTTGTTAAAAGTGCCTTTTCCCCGACGGCTATCAGTATCTTTTGCAAAGCCTTCGATTGAGATGGCTGGAGTGACATTACCAAGTTCTTTAAGCTGTTCTGCAACTTCAGGGGTTATAAGCGTCCCGTTGGTAAACACAAGGAAGAATATATCATCGTATTTTTTATAGATATCCATCAGGGTCTTCCCATTATCGCTATACAAAAATGGCTCTCCCCCACTAAAGGAAATGAATGGCATTCCAAATTCATCGTGAGCTTCCTGCATTATCCTATCCACTATCTCAAAAGGTATCTTCTTGGTAGTATTAGCAAGAGAACCTGCGTAACATCCTTTACAATTGAGATTACACTGTTGAGTGGGTGAGAGAACCATAAGCATGGGGGGATAAACCCCGTATTTTTCTTTGAATCGTTGAGGGACAGAGGTGACATAGCCAGCTTTTAGAAGCGTCCGATTAAGCAGTGTATCCACTGCCCTTTTTAGGGCATGGGGGGAGATAAACCCCTTATCTAGACTCCTGAATGTGCTGTGCATAAGAGCACTAAGATAATAGTAAAGATTCATCTTAATTGGTTTGCTGTAAGGGGGACCATTTTTTACAACTGCATTATAAATCACTTTCTCAATAGGAGTCTTGAAAAATTCACGCAGAAATCTATGCCTGATCGCCAGAGAAAAAAGTAATAAAATATATCTTCTATTCATATACTCTCTCCTCTCGGATATTATTTTATATGATAATTAAATCAAAAAATAGTTGTCAAGGATAAAAGATTGGAAAGATTAAGAAGATCAAAGCAAAAAGCAATGAATAATGAAAATGTAAAATGTAATGTAAAAGGGAAAAGGGAAAAGGGGAAACCCCAATGAAATATGAAATATCCGTCCGCCAGCCGGCGAAATTTAATTCTTAATTTTTAATTCATAATTCAAAAAACTTGTCCGCCCAC
>JBNGDW010000089.1:0-5474 GCA_049975325.1 Cloacimonadia bacterium
TTGCGGGACCCTGTGTAATTGAATCTGAGGAAATATGCTTGCGGGTGGCAGAAGAACTCCTACGGCTCTGTAAAAAGTTTCAGTTCCAATATGTTTTTAAATCTTCATATAAAAAGGCAAATCGCACCTCAGGAGAATCTTTTCGTGGTCCTGGTATGGAGAAAGGGCTTCAAATCCTAAAAAAAGTAAAAGCAGAGTTTGGTGTCCCAGTACTTACTGATGTACATGAGACAAAAGAGGTTATGGCTGTGAATGAGGTTGCTGACATAATTCAAATCCCTGCCTTTCTTTCTCGACAAACAGAATTGATAGAAGAGTCTGCTAAAACTGGGAAGTTCATCAATATCAAAAAGGGACAATTTATGTCTCCGCAAGAAGCAATTTTTGCTGCAAAGAAGGCATATGCGGTTGGCAATAAGGATGTGTTAATAACCGAGCGTGGAACATTCTTCGGCTATCACAACCTCGTAGTTGACTTTCGCACTTTCCACATAATCGATAAGGCTGGGATTCCCGTAATATACGATGTCACTCATAGTCTACAATTGCCTGGAGCCAATAAGATGTCAGCAGGCACGCCAGAATTTGCCCATTGCATGGCAAGGGCTGCGGTTGCAACGGGACATCTTTCTGGACTATTTTTCGAAACCCATCCACATCCTGAAGAAGCAAAAAGTGACGCACTCTCTATGCTTCCACTCCCCCAAATCGAATCCCTCTTAGAAGAGATCAACAAAATCTTATTTACTCGATAAGTCAAGAAAAGATATGAAATACAAACTCATGATATTTGATATCGATGGCGTCTTCACAGATGGTGGCATATACTATGGATCGCATGATGAAGTCTGGCGCAAATTCAATACCAAGGATGGACTTGGAATAGCTCTGCTAAAATTTGCCGGGATAACCCCTATTATAATCACAGGCAAGAACTCCAACAGCGTGAGCAAAAGAGCAGAGGAACTGCACATCAATTATGTCTACCAAAATATAAAAAACAAGCAAAAAAAGCTGATGCAAATTGTGCAAAAATTTAAAGTCGAGCCATCAGAAATTATCTATATGGGTGATGACTGGAATGATTTTCCAGCGCTTGAGATGGTTGGATTGCCTATTTGTGTAAATTCTGCACCCGATGAAATAAAAAAAATATGCAAGTTTATCCCAGCGCGTGAAGGTGGCAGGGGAGCAGTCCGCGAAGCAATCGAATATATTCTAAAAAAGGAAGGCCTATATAAAGAAGCGGTTGAGAAATTTCTGCTTAATCTAAAACGATTAGAAGAATGAAAAGAATTTTTATTATAAGCCTTATCTCTTTATGCCTCCTGTCTTGCCAGGGAGAGGAGATAGAGCCTGCGGAAGAAGAAACTATACTCGTAAGCAAAGAAACAGCTGATTCGCTAATTGTGTACAACACCTCAGGAGATATGCTCTCTTGGATATTATATGCGAGCCATCTCAGAAAACTCGCTGATGAGCATCTGACAAACCTTTGGGATATTAAATTGGAGATTTTTGATGAAAATCAGCAGTTGAACTCTACTATTTATGCAGATAGTGCCTCAATCGACGAAAAAAGTAATATCATCTCTGCCTACGGAAATGTTCAAGTATATTCAACGGAAGGAGATCTTTTTGGTAATGTATTGATATGGGAGATAAACAACGATAGGATATATTCTGAGGATTGGATAAAAATTGTTCAGGATGAAAATACCATCTGGGGGACACATCTGAGTACAGATTCACATTTTGAGCATGTTATCCTCCAGAAAGTCTCAGCAGAAGGAGAAATAAGTGAGACTCAGGTTGTGTGGTAAGCTAGTAGTTCTGGTGGTGGTTGCACTCCTCTCTTCCCTTAATTCGCTAAATGCTGAGCAAGAGGAAATCCAATTTTATACTCTGAAAAATGCAGATATTCTAAAAATTGATAAGACAAAAAATGATACAATAATCACACTTACAGGCAATGTAAATCTCATTTATGACGAGATAGAGTTTTTTGCAGACAATGCCCAGGTGTTCCAAGCAGAGCAGCGTGTAAAATGTTCAGGCAATGTAAAAGCAATCCAGGATACCCTTGAAGCAGGTGCTAACCATGCTCTCTACATCCATGAAACTGGCGAACTATACCTCAATAAAAATGCCTATTTTGTGGAAAATGGGAAAGAGGGCAGGCTGAGATCAGTAAGGGCAGATACAATCAATTATTACAAAAATCGGGGTGATTTAGAAGCATTAGAAAATGCTGTATTAAACGAATTACAGGAAGATATTACTCTATATTGTGGGGCTCTATCATACAATATTGATGAGGGTTATGGAGTTGCAAAAAAAAGCCCTGAACTAATATTGAATTACGAGGAACCTATAAAAATATACAGCAAGCAAATGGAATTTTTTTCCCAGGCGAATAAATTTATTGCCACTTACGAGGTTAAAATTGTAATGAAAGGAGGAGAGGCGTACTCCCGCTTCCTCATCTATTTCAGAGATGACGATATGGCTGTGCTCCTAGGGGAGCCAGAATTCTATAGCGAAACAGTGGATGCTTTTGCCGAGGAGTTCCATATATTCTTCAAAAAGGAAGCGATAGATAAGCTCTATCTGAAGGATAAGGCTAAGATATATTTTAAAAACAAAGGACAGGATAATAAATCTAATTATCTTTTTGCCACAAACATTACATTCAAACTCATTGACGAAAAACTTCGTCAGATTGAGGCTGAGAATGTATCAAAAAGTTTTCTTGAACAACCCGCTACTGAGAAATCTGACTATTTTATCAATAAATTAGCCACCAATTTTTTAAAAGTATATCTTGATCCAGAAGAGGAAATAGAAAAAATAATGGCATCTCAAGATATTAACGGAACATACAAATTTCCATCTCAAGAGCAAAGACAATAAGGCATTAAAAATTGTGATGAATAAGAAAAGTAAGGCATTTAGAGAACCATTATCCAGAGCGGCTGAAAATTCTGATGGAAAGAGTGTACTTAGGACAGATAAACTCGTAAAAATTTATAACAGGAAAAAGGTTGTAAATGAAGTCTCAATCAAGGTTGAACAGGGAGAGATTGTAGGACTTTTAGGTCCCAATGGTGCAGGCAAGACTACCACATTTCATATGATGATAGGATTGATTAAGCCTGATGGAGGCAAGGTCTTCCTTGATGAACATGATATTAGCAGATTACCAATGTATAAACGGGCATTGCTTGGGCTGGGTTATCTCTCACAAGAGCCGTCAGTGTTTCAAAAATTAACTGTGCAGGATAATATTATGGCTATTCTTGAAACATTGAATATTCCTAAGAAGGAGCGAGAGGAGCATCTTCACCAAGCATTAGCAGAATTGGGATTAACACCTCTTGCAAAACAAAAAGCATACTCACTTTCTGGGGGCGAGAGACGGAAGTTGGAAATCACGCGCGCACTTATTACCAATCCATTATTCCTCTTCCTTGATGAGCCGTTCTCCGGGGTTGACCCCATTGCTGTATCTGATATTCAGAAGATTATAAAGAAATTGCAAAACCGAGGAATAGGTATATTGATAACTGATCACAATGTCCTGGATACTTTACAAATTACTGACAGAGCATATATTATCTACGAAGGTAAAGTGCTTCTCTCTGGCACTTCTAAAGAACTTGTAAATGATCCTCAGGCAAGAAAAATATATCTCGGAGATAAGTTCATGCAATATAATTTGTAGCTACCAGATATTAAAAATTGCAAATTTATTACATTTCCTTAAATGGTCAGAAAGAAAAATTTTACAAACTCATCAGATCTTTTAGAAATTTGGTGGTAAGTATGGAAAAAGAAGTTGAAATAGCAAGACAAATAATAGTTGAAGAAATTGAAAAAATACGGGGTATAAGTAAAGATAATTTACCTTTATTCCATCGCAATCTGTTGCGGAAAAAAGAAAAAATGATGTTGGTTATTTAACATAGGAATGAATTTAGAAAACTCATGATATTGCGGAGTTAAAAGTTACCCCAAGATGATAGGAGGAGATTGAATACGCAAAAAAGGAAACCTGACTGGCTCAAGGCGAATAGAGTTGGCAGGCTACAAGCCTCTCGGCTTTCTACTTTATTAGATCATAATCAACTTCACACAGTATGTGAAAGTGCTCGCTGTCCGAATAGAGGAGAATGTTTTGAAAATAGTAGAGCCGTCTTCCTTATTTTAGGAGATGTATGCACGCGTAATTGCCGTTTTTGTGCTATTCCTAAAGGGAAAAAACCTGCGCAACCCGACCCCGATGAGCCAAGACGCGTGGCAGAAGTCGCAAAGCAGATCGGCCTCAAACATGTAATAATCACCTCTGTTACTCGAGATGACCTACAAGATGGCGGTAGTAATCACTATGTGCAAATAATAAAGGAGATACGCAAGCAGCTTGGCGATGATGTGCTTATAGAGGTATTAACTCCTGATTTCCAGGGAGATAGAGACGCATGGAATGCAATTATCGATGAACAGCCCACAGTATTTAATCATAATCTGGAGACCGTGCCTCGACTCTACCCCGTTATTCGGCCAAAGGCTAACTATGAAAGATCACTTTCTCTTCTGCGTCATATAAAAAACCGCACACCAGAACTCATTACTAAGACGGGAATTATGCTCGGCCTTGGGGAAACACCAGAAGAAGTAATTTCACTCCTCAAAGAGGCAAGAAACCAGGATGTTGATATGATAACAATTGGTCAGTATCTACAGGCATCTAAGAATACATATCCTGTTAAAGAATATATTTCTCCAGATAAATTTGAATATTATAAAGCTATCTGCAACGATTTAGGATTTCAGTATGTAGAATCGGGGCCCTTAATTCGAAGTTCCTATTATTCAAAAGATTTATCAGAAATTTTAGGCAAAATGCCTATAAATCACAAATAAACATGAGGTGAGGAAATGCAAATAATAATAACTGCGCGACATTTCGATTTAACTGACACAATTAAAGACTATGTAGAACAGTCGGTAAAGAAATTAACGAGATATTTTGAGCCAATTATGAAGGCGAATGTGGTGCTTTCTATTGAGGGAAATCGTAAGTTTGCTGAATTATCTATAAAGGCGAAAAACTTTAATTTTATCAGCAAAGCAGAAGATAATAAAGATATGTATATCGCTATTGATAGTGCTGTTGAAAAGGTAGAAGGACAGATAAAAAAACAGATTGGGAAATTGCAAGACCGAGGAATACGGAGAACGAAAGGGGCTGTTCAACCTGCACAAGAAACACCGCCCCCACCCCCTGATATTACCCACAAAAAGGTCATCCCAATAATATTATCCGTTGATCAGGCCGTGGCTGAATTACAAAACAATAATGACAATTATCTGCTCTTCCGAAATATTCAAGACAAGAAACTCAATCTCATTAGAAAAACTGGTGATAATTCTTTTGACTTATTAGCATTAGAATAAATAAAAAGGGGGAATCC
>JBNGDW010000090.1:0-5461 GCA_049975325.1 Cloacimonadia bacterium
AAACGGTTCACGGTTCACGTGTTTTTGCACTTTCAATGGACCAAGCGTCAGCGTTGGACGTTATTTAACCCTAAATATCCTCAAAACCATAGGAATTAGTATCATGGCTATCATGATCCAATCCCATTTTCTTGCATCTTTCCATGCAATATAGATATAAACACCTACAATAAAAATGACGAGAAGTAAATATATAAGCATCATGCTAAATCACTCCGGTAACGTTTTTTGTCAAATAAGAGTATTGCTACACCGATTAACACTATTATCCCTATAAAAACAGGATAGAAGAACGTAGAATTTGCCAGCGAAGCTGTGAAATTAGAGTAGTATAAAGCAAAGGTTCCAACAATCATCGTGATGAAAAACGAAGGTAAAGCTCTAAACCAGATCTTGAAATAATTCTTTTCGCCAACAACATGAGCAGCGAATATGCCTGCCAAAGCCGTCGGAGGAACCATGTCTCCAAGACCTGCCAATAACGAAAGTGAAGCACAAACCATAATATCGTCCTGCCCCAGGAAAGCCAGCAGAAAAGGAATTCCCAATACGGATGCAGAACCATAAGATGAAACTGCACCAAAAAGCGGAATACCAAATGCAATTCCAAGAATAAGGGCCATTTCAGGAAGACCATTTAAGAAATCAACAATCAATCCCCTGGTGCCATTCAATGTCATAATCTGTATGAACATCCCAACACCGATTAATATAGAAAGAATATTAACTGATTCCTTTAAAGCTTTAACTGAAATGGAAAGGAAATTCTTCTTACCAATAAGCGCTGCTAGTAAAGCACTCAAAAGAAACACCAGTGGTAAACCCAGAGAAAATGTTGAAACATTCTCCATAACCATCAGTATAACTAACAACACTACCGGAATATACAGATGCCATTTGTTTGAGAAAGGTTCGATTTTCGTAAAATGCTCGCCTTCAATCTTTTTCACATTTTTGGCACCAATGATAATCGCTGTAATTATTGCCAGAGGTATTGTTAGCAAGAGAAGTGGTGAGGTAAAACCAATATATGGCATATCCACTCCCTGACCTATAATCATGGCTGGGATGTTTATAGGAGGAGCTATCATCCCAAATATCGCTGCCATGGCGATCAGTGCACCTGATTTTCGTTTATCTAGTCCCAGATCCTTTAATACAGGAAAGGCTATCGCCCCTGTTGTCAACACAGCAGCTGATGAAGACCCTGTTATCATACCCGCAGTCATTATGAATAACGTCATGAGCATAAGTAAAAAAAGCGGTCGATTCCGGAATTTCTTTGCCACCCTCAATGCAAAATCCTCAAGCAAACCTGAAATCCTTATCGATTCCATAAAAATCATCGCTGTTGCGATAATCAAAATCGCATCAAGATACCCGAAGGAACCTTCAACAAGGTGTCTTATCGGGAAGAAATGTCCGGAAAAAACCGCCCCACATATAGCTGCAAACATTAAAGAAACAGATATCGGTATTTTTATTGCTGCAAACGTGATAAAACTCAATAGCATTATGAAAAAATAGATCGATTCAGGCATAAATAACTCCTTAATTCAGAAAATGACCCACATCTTTTTCCATTAACTCATCGTATTCGGGAAGATTTTCCACTTCAATCTGGTTCCCGTAATAAAGGTTATATGCTGAAAACAGTCTCTTAATAAGTTCAATGTGCATGCCAACTCTGTGCTTAAGTGGATAATCGGGATCGTTTATGACATCCTTATCCCCGCCAATTCTTTCCTGACCGGGATTGGGAGACTCTGACAGGAAGGACATACAATCAGAATTATCTCCGATCTCTCTGTGACTCAAGCCGCGAAATTCTGCATTTGATTCTTCCAGTTTCATGGGTATACCCATATCTTCCATTTCCATAATGGCTATTGCACCCAATTCCAATCCTTTAGGATGACAGACAAGCATGTAAGCCAATCTTCCACCTTCATACACATTACCTTTTGTATCGGTGAGTTCTCTTGGTGTATCGCTCTCGTGCATATCCAGATTGAAATCAACATTTTCTTCTTTTATAAGCTCAAGAATGGCATAAGCGAGTTGCTGTGTTGGATTACCATCAGGTTTCCCTGGATAGTTTCTGTTAAGGTTTCTAGATTCTGCACCATTGTCCAGGACCATTCCTGAAGGATAATGCACATATTGATCGGGATCTTCAATACCCTGATCTGCGATATCCGTTCTTCTATCCCCATAAATAAGATATCTGGGACCACTTCTTGTTTCTATCTGAATAAAATGCGGAATGTCTGTACTTTGATCCTTTACAGATGCACCGCTTCTATTGGAAAAAGGAATAACGATTACTCTCCCTGTTTTTACTACTGCATTCTCAAGAAAAACCAGCGCACTTGTAGAACTGGCAATCTCTCTTGCATGCGTTCCTCCCATAAGAAGAAAGGTAGCGCCAGGATTGCCACTGTCCATAATAAAAACAGGTGTATCCATATTTGTATTCTTTAAAGGGGCAAAATAATCAGATAGCCATTTTGCTTCAGTAACGCCATATCCAGGTCTTATATCAGGATAGATGAATTGACTGAAGGATGAAATAGCTATCAACAATACAAAGGTTATAAACAATATTTTTTTCATGTTTGTATCTCCTCAATCCTTTTAGTAAAGTAACAGGCAACCCGGATCACCCCGGGCTGCCTGAGTTAACTATTCGAGAAATAACTCTATCAGAATACCTTTTACATCAGATGTGTTCTCAAAAAGTCTTATGGGTATTTCCTTTTCTTCTGCAATTGTAGTAAATTTTTCATCTTCATTTGCATCAATCTTGATCAACAAATAATCTGCATATTCTACTATCGCATCAGCGATTCTGTCAGATGATTCTCCTCTTCTTGTTGCGCCCTCGATTTGAGCAATAATGATCTTCTTTTCAAGACCTCTGGCGATTTTACAAAGCTCAACAACCCTTTCTATCTCTGTATCTACATCTATACCGGCTGCTCCAAGACCTTTGCCACTTGCTCCAACAACAATTATTACTGTGTTGTAAGGCACAACGTTGTCTGTTGCTGCTTCAATATCTTTAGTAAATTTGTATTCGATACCGCTCATTTTTGCAAGGACCATCATCTGTAATGCACCTGGTGATTGTCCACCAGAGGTTATCAAAACAGGTTCCTCAAAGGTCAACGTGGCTTCTTCAGTTTCCGCATTTGAGAAACCTAACGTTGCAAAAAAAGCTATGAGTAAAAATATAAGAAACTTTTTCATAATACACTTCCCTCTTTTCTAGAGATTTTAGTACAGGCTCGAACTACTTCTCAGGTGCTGAAGCTGCTCCGTTTCTTCTGATTGAACCCATTCCAATTATCATGCCACTGTCTTCTACTGCGATTATATTTGGGCCACCGAAATAAAGATCCGGATAATCGTACAGTCTGATCTCATGTCCCAAAGCTTCCAGGGCTTTTATAGTATTTTCAGGCATGCCTTTTTCCATTCTTATAGAATCATAGAACGTATATCCAACGAATTTAGGCATCTTGACAGCTTCATCAACGGTCATACCAAAATCGATAAGATCAACAATAAGCCCTGTAATTGTGGAAACAATTCTTCCTCCACCTGGTGTACCAATAACATATTTAACCTTACCGTCTTTCTGAATTATGATAGGACATATGGTTGTTCTCGGTCTCATACCCGGTTCAAGATTAATGACATCCCATGCCCTGTAACTGGAAGCAAAATTACCTATTTCGTTGTTCATAAAGAATCCGTTGATATAGGAACCGGTTCCAAAGAAACTGGATAGTGTCTGTGTCCAGGCAACAGCATTCCCATATTTGTCAACAATCGAGAAATGTGTCGTAGATGGTGATTCATCTATTTCAGCGACGACTGCTGCTGTTTCCTTGTTCTTCTCTATTAATACTTCTTCGTATGTCTTGCCTTCTTCGAAAGGAGCAGGGTCTCCTGCATAATCCCAGTATGTATCGGGATCAATTGCTTCATTCAGATCAATAGTCATCGCTCTTAATCTCGCATAATCCTTGGTCATGAAACCATTTACAGGAAGATCATAGAAATCAGGATCAGAGATGAAATATCTTCTGTCAACATCTTCAAGAACCAGTGTCTGCTGAATAATATGAACTGCGAGAGGATCATAAGGACCCATTACGCTGAGATTGAAGTTTTCAAGTATATTCAGAATCGCAATGAGTTGTGGACCTGATACGGGAGGTCCTGGAGCGTAGACATCATAACCCCTGTATGTTCCATGTACAGGATCTCTAAGATAAGGAACATAATTTTCCATATCCTCTTTTGTTATGAATCCATCGTTTTCTTCCATGTAATTTGCTATTGTATTGGCAATCTGGCCATGGTAGAAACAATCGATTCCGTTTTCTTTGATAAGTTCAAGTGTCTTTGCAAGATCTTCGTTTACAAATTTGTCTCCTGTTTCCCACAAGAGCATATCTTTCAGGAATTCAGGAGCGTTTTCAAGTAACTTCTCATATTTGTCACTTGTTACTCGGGCAAAGGTTTCATTTACAATAAATCCATTTCTTGCCAGGTCAATGGCCGGCTGGATTAATTCATCAAGAGACATCGACGCTCCGTTTTCAAGCATCATCTGAATACCAGCAGGAACACCTGGTACCAATGCGCCTTTAGGGGTGTATCTTATACCTCTAATATTGGTGCCCAGCTCTTCTAATTTTTCGTATGTAGCTGCCTGTGGAGCCATACTTTTGAAATCAACTGCAAATTTTTCACCGTTGGCAAGTGTTACCACAGCATAACCTTCTCCTCCTAGACCGGAGGCATATGGTTCAACGACTCCCAAAGCAAAACTAACAGCTATTGCTGCATCGATTGCATTTCCACCCTTTTCAAGAATTTCAGCACCGACCTCAGCTGCATATGGATTGGCAGCTGCAACCATACCAAGACTGGAAGCAACTGTCTGCGAAGTAACCGCGCTAAACGCAAAAACTGCAATTAACATGACGCTAAGAACTAGTAATATTGCCTTTTTCATACTTGTTTCCCCCTTGTTCATTTAATTTTGATACCTATGCTAAAGATAATCTCCCAGACCATTATCTAAAATATCTTGATACTCCGGAATTCCCTCTATTTCAATCGTCTTATCCGGGTAAAGCATGTTCCATGAAGAAATGAATTCCTTAAACGTTGCAATATGTCTTGCCACACGAAGTTTAATTGGGTATCCATCTTCATCGTACGGAACGAACAGTTGCCTTCTTTCAGCAGCATCAACATAGAATTTGTCTTTTCCGGTAACTATCAGTTCCTCGCTGGATTGCCCTCTCATTCTTCCCTGAGCGGGATTAGAAACCTCAAATAAAACCGCATTGGTATCTGTGTTGTCTCCCCACTCTCTGTGACTTAACCCTCTCAAATTCTGTGGGGATTCCTCCAGACCGATATCTATTCCATACATCTC